>CAJFUT010000301.1 GCA_904420255.1 uncultured Angelakisella sp.
AGCAAATTGCGAGCCAGCGGGGGCTACCCCGCCCCCGGTCAATCTTTGGCCACTTTCTTTTGATCAAGAAAGTGGCGACACGGGGCTTGGGCTTCTGCCTGACAAATTCTCAAACCTCTCCATTACCCATGGCACAACGAAAAAAGAATCCTAACGATTCAGGCAAATCAAAAGTAAGAGGAAGGCGCTGCGCAGCAGAAAAAGAGGCCGCAGGCTTAGCCCGCGGCCTCTTCATGCTCGATGATGGTTCGGATCATATCCCGGGCCTGGGTGAGGTGCTGGACGATGCTCCGTTCGGCGGCCTCCGCGTCCTTTGCCAGGAGGGCGTCGATGAGCTCCAGCCTCTCCTCCACCGACTGCTCGAACCGTCCGGCATGGCCCGCCAGCACCGCCGCGCTGAAGTTGGCCATCATGGTGTAAAGGTTGCTGTAGGTGCCGATGATCACCTGGTTGCCGCTCATGGCGATGAGGGCGTTGGAAAGCTCCCGCTCCAGGCCCTGGTACGCCTTGGCGCTGCCGTTCTGGTAGGCCTTCAGGATGCTTTCCCGGAGCTTTTTCAGCTGCTGTTCGTCGGCCTTCTTCATGCCGGCGCAGGCCCGGCGGGCGGCGTAGTTTTCAAACATCAGCCGCACGTCGTACATATCCAGCACTTCCTTGTAGCTGGGCTTGCGGACAAAGGCCCCCTTGTTGGGGATATTCTCCACCAGGCCGTCCCCGGTGAGCTGCTTGATGGCCTCCCGGACGGGGGAGCGGCTGACGCTGAGCCGGTCGGCGATGGACTGCTCCACCAGCTTGTCGCCGGATTTGATGGTGCAGTTCATGATCTCCTCCTTGAGGATCTGGTAAATCTGGTCCTTGATGGTTTCGGTGAATATCTCCTGCCGCCGCATGGCGAACCCCCGCTTTCCGCAAAACAAAAATAAAAGGGCGTCTGCCCCGGAGCTGTTTTTTTCCTTTTAACCAGTATAAACCATTCCCGGCCAAAATGGAAGGCCCTGCCTTTGTTTTTTGCATACAATCTTTGGGCCTGTTTTTTGGTGCATTTTTTCGCAGCCTTCCCTTGACTTTGTATTTCGCGGACTCTATAATTGTACTTGAAACGGAATTTTGCATACAATATACAATGCTTCCGTCACACCACAACAGGGAGGATTTTGACATGGCCATTACCTACAATTTCGATGAAATCCTGGACCGCACCAAGGAACGCTCCAAAACCTGGGACTTCCGCACCCTCAAGCCGGGCCAGCTGCCCATGAACGGCGCCGAGACCCACTTCACCTGCCCCTACCCCGTGCTGGACGCCGTCCGCGAGGTGGCCTCCTGCCAGGTGTACGGGTATCCTTACTTCACCGAGGACTTTGAGAACGCCGCCGCCGGCTGGATGAAGCGCCGCCACGGCTGGGATGTGGACCCCTCCTGGGTGCAGTTCGTGGGGGGCATCGTCCCCGGCATCGCCTTCGCCATCCAGGCTATGACCAATGTGGGGGACAAGGTCCTCATCAACACCCCCGCCTATGACCCCTTCCGGGGCGTCATCCAGAATAACGACCGGGTGCTGGTGGAGTCCGCCCTGAAGATCGACTGCGCCAAGAACCTGGTGGAGTTCGACTGGGAGGACATGGAGAAGAAGTTCAGCGACCCCGCCTGCAAGGCCTTCATCCTCTGCGACCCCCACAACCCCACCGGCAAGTGCTGCACCAGGGAGGAACTGGCGAAGATCGCGGAGCTTTCCGAGAAATACGGCGTCTTTGTCATTGTGGACGAGGTCCACGCCGACTTTGTCTTCTCCGGCATGAAGCACACCAGCTACCCCACCGTCAGCGACTGGGCCAAGAATTTCTCCGCCGTCACCATGAACCCCTCCAAGACCTTCAACGTGGCGGGCTTCCGCACCGGCGCCATCATCATCGCCAACAAGGAGATCCGGGACAAGGTGGCCGTCAAGATCATGGCGGTGAAGGGCATCAGCCGCACCATCACCGGCGTGGCCGCCTTTGAGGCCTGCTACGACGGCCGCTGCGACGATTACGCCGACCAGGCCCTCAGCTATGTGGAGAAGCTCCGGGACGAGGTCTACGATTTCTTCCAGAAGCGCATCCCCAAGATTACCATGCTCAAGCCCGAGGCCACCTTCGTCTGCTGGCTGGACTGCCGGGGCCTGGGGATGAGCCACGAGGATATGATGAAGTTCTTCACCGAGGTGGGCACCCTCATGGGCAACGGCCTGGAGTACGACCAGGAGCTGGGCCGCGGCTTTGTGCGGATGGCCTACGCCTTCCCCCGGGCCCAGCTGATGGGCGCCCTGGAGAAGCTTGCCAACGCTGTGGATAAGCTGTAACACAGATGCGGGACAAAACAAGACAGGAGTGATCAGAATGTCCAGCGAGATCAAAGTCATCAATACCCCCAACGCCCCCGCCCCCAAGGGCCCCTATAACCAGGGCGTCGTCCATGACGGCATGGTCTACGTGGCCGGCCAGCTTCCCCTGGACCCCGCCACCGGCGAGGTGGTCCCCGGCACCTTCCAGGACCATGTGAAGCAGGCCCTGCGGAATGTGGAGGCCATCCTGAAGGCCGGCGGCTCCGACCTGGAGCACGTGGTGCGCATCAACGTCTACCTCACCGACGGCAGCCAGTTCCCCCTCCTCAACGAGGCCTACACCGAAGTGATGAAGGCCCCCTATCCCCCCCGCACCGCCAGGGCCGTGGACCTGGGCGGCTTTGATATCGAGATCGACGCCCAGGGCGTCGTAGTCGAGTAAACCCGGGACGGCCGCCGGGCCCCGGGGCTTTCCCGGGGCCGGCCCGCCCCTTTGTTTCGCCGGAAGGCCATCATCCATCAAAAAGACAGGAGGACAAAAACCATGGGATACAAAATTTACGCCCCCAAGCCCATTGACGAGTACTGCATGAAGCTGCTGGAGAAGAAGGGCTTCGAGTTCATCGGAGTCTGGAAGGACAGCCGTGAGGACATGAAGAAATATATGTCCGAGTGCGACGTGGCCATCGCCCGGGTCCATTTCTTCGACGACGAGCTGCTGGGCCTGGCCAGCCACATGAAGCTGCTGGAGGTCCACGGGGTGGGCTACCAGGACCACGTCATCTGCGAGGACGCCGCCAAGCGGGGCATCTATGTGGCCTATTCCCCCTACGGCAACCACACCACCGTGGCGGAGGGCGCCGTGGGCCTCACCATCGCCATGACCAAGCACATCTGCGAATACAACACCAAGGTCCGCACCCCCGAGGGCATCAAGGCCAAGATGGCCATGGAGATCGAGGGCTGCACCGTGGGCGTCCTGGGCTTCGGCAACATCGCCCGCAGCTACGCCCAGAAGATGCACTACGGCCTGGACGCCAACATCATCGCCTACGACCCCTTCATTGACCCCGCCCTCATCCCCGCCTATGTCAAGCAGGTTGACACCATGGAGGAGGTCTTCTCCACCGCCGACATCGTTTCCCTCCACATCCCCGGCGAGCGGTACAACAAGGACATGATCAACAAGCACTTCTTCGACCTGATGAAGCCCACCGCCTACTTCCTCAACACCGCCCGGGACATCCTGGTCAACAACGACGACCTTTACGACGCCCTCAAGAGCGGCAAGATCGCCGGCGCCGCCGCCGACGTGGACTACTCCGAGTACACCGAGGGCCGCAAGCTCCTGGAGCTGGAGAACTTCATCAACACCCCCCACGCCATGGCCTTCTCCAACGGCAGCCTGCGGCGCTCCGGCATGAACTGCGTCCGTGAGATCTGCAACGTCATGCTGGACGGCCGGGAGCCCAAGTACTGGGTCAACCAGAAGGGCTTCATCCCCGACCCCAACCGCTAAGCGCCGGCCGGGGCCGGCAGCCAGGTCCGTGAGAGAAGCGTCTGTGAGGCGCCAGCGAGTGCCCCGCTCTCTGGGGCGGGCCCCGCGGCCAAGTCCGTGAGAGAAGATATGCTGAAGCGGCAGGCTGTGCCCCGCTCTCCGGGGTAGGCCCCGTGGCCAGGTCCGTGAGAGAAGCGCCTGTGAGGCGCCGGTGGGTGCCCCGCTCTCCGGGGTAGGCCCCGCGGCCTGGCCGGTCCCGAACGGGATGAAAGCCCCGGTGGGGCTTTCAAGGCCACGTTCCCGACCGCAGAGGGATGGCCGTAAGCGAAGATATGCTGAGGCGGCAGGCTGTGCCCCGCTCTCTGGGATATGTCCCGCGGCGGCAGACGCCGCCGCGGGACATATCGTTATCCACCCAGACCCCGTACTGACATTTCTCGTTTTTCCCAAAAGGAAAGGAAGTTTTCTCGCTATGGTTTTGGAAAGTTTCGAACAGCTGGCCCAGCGGGCCCGCTCCCTCCCCCGCCGGACGGTGGCGGTGGCCGCCGCCCATGACGCCCACGCCCTGGAGGCGGTGCGGGACGCCGCCGCCGAGGGCCTGGTGGATTACCTCCTGGTGGGGGACCCGGGGGAAATCCGGGAGCTGGCGGCGGGCCTGGGCTTCTCCCCCGACCCGGACCGGATCATCCCCGAGGGGGACGACGCCGCCTGCGCCAAAAAGGCGGTGGAGCTCTGCCGGGAGGGCCGCGCCCAGCTCCTGATGAAGGGCAGGCTCCAGACCTCCACCCTTCTGAAGGAAGTGGTCAACAAGGAAACCGGCATCGGCATGGGGGGCCTCATGTCCCACATGGCCCTGTTCCAGATCCCCGGTTTCAAAAAGCTCCTGTCGGTCACCGACGGGGGCATGGTGCTGGCGCCGGACCTGGCCGGCAAAAAGGCCATCCTGGAGAACGGCGTCCGGTTCCTCCGCCAGCTGGGCTGCGAGGAGCCCAAGGTGGCGGTCCTCTGCCCGGTGGAGGTGGTGAACCCCAAGATTCAGGCCACGGTGGACGCCGCCGCCCTGGCGGAGATGAACCGCGCCGGGGAGATCACCGGCTGCGTGGTGGCCGGCCCCATCTCCATGGACCTGGCCCTCAGCGCCGAATCCGCCCGGATCAAGGGCTACCAGAGCCCCGTCACCGGGGAGGTGGACCTCCTGGTGGTGCCGGACATGACCTGCGGCAACATCCTGGGCAAAACCCTGGTCTACACCGCCGGGGCCCTGATGGCCGGCTGCATCGTCGGCGCCAAGGTGCCGGTGGTCCTCACCTCCCGGGGCGCCTCCGCCCAGGAAAAGCTCAATTCCCTGGTGGTGGCCGCGCTGGCCGGGTAACCCCGGCTGGCCGGCCGGTCCCCCAAGGTTCGCTGCCCACCAGCGGTTCTGTCAGACTAAGTTAAGCGGCGCACAATCCCGCGCCTTATGCGCCGCGGTTAACGTGATTGCCCGCCGGGGCTCCCCGGCAAAGGAGGATGGATGCTATGAAGAAATTATTGACCGGCAATGAAGCCATTGCCCGGGGCGC
>CAJFUT010000302.1 GCA_904420255.1 uncultured Angelakisella sp.
ATGATAACACAGCATTCCCCCGGCGGCAAGGGATATCCCCGCCCAGACGCGAACGCCCCCCGGAGGGCCGCTGGCTCCTCCGGGGGGCGTTTTGAAAGAAGAGAGAGAATCACGCGTCTTTATGGCAGGATTCCTGACCATGGTGATGGCAGGGACAACCCCTGTCTGCCTATGCTACCGGGCTACGGCCTGCCGCCTTCCGGTGGTCTTTTGGCGTGCTGCCCGCAGGAGCAGGCTTTGCCGCAGCCGGCGCAGCCTCCGGGGCATTCCCCGGCCTTGACGTTCTTCCAAAGAGAGCGGAGAGCAAGCACCACCGCAGTCGCGATGATCCCGCCGACAATGAGATTTCCCACAGGTCATTCCTCCTTTTCTGCGGGGGTGGGAGGGCGGCCCGGGCCGCCCTGCCGTTTGACGGATCCCTGATTATTTGCCGGCGGCGGCCACAGCCCGGGGATTGAGCCGGCCCTGGGAATCCAGGGCGGGGGCGGGCCGGACCAGCAGGTAGATGACGCCGGCCAGCAGGGCCAGGGCGATGACGCTCCAGACGCCGAAGCCCACCTCGCCGGTGATGAGGCCGCCCAACTGGTAGACGATGAGGGAGGCCACATAGGCGAAGCCGCACATATAGCCGATGGCGGCCCAGGTCCACTTGGCGTTGTTCATCTCCTGCTTGATGGCGCCCATGGCGGCGAAGCAGGGGGCGCAGAGGAGGTTGAAGATGAGGAAGCTGTAAGCGGAAAGCTGGGTGTAATCCGCAGCCAGGAGGGCCCAGATCTCGTCCCCCGTTTCGCTCAGCTCGCCGGCGTAGTTATACAGGACGGCGAAGGTGCCCACAACCTCCTCCTTGGCGATGAGGCCGGTGAAGGTGGCCACAGCCGCCTGCCAGTGGCCGAAGCCCAGGGGCGCGAAGATGGGAGCCACCACGCCGCCGATGGAGGCCAGGAGGGAGTGGTTGTTGTCCTCCACCGCCTGGAAGACGCCGTCCACAAAGCCGTAGCCCTGGAGGAACCAGAGGACAACGGTGGAAACCAGGATCACGGTACCGGCCCGCTTGATGAAGGACCAGCCCCGCTCCCAGGTGCCCCGGAGGACGTTGCCCGCCGAGGGGACATGGTAGGCGGGCAGCTCCATGACGAAGGGGGCGGGCTCCCCGGCGAAGGCCCGGAACTTCTTGAGGATGATGCCGGAGAGGATCACCGCCGCCACGCCGATGAAGTAGGCGGAGGTGGCCACCCAGGGGGAATTGCCGAAGAGGGCGCCGGCGATCATGCCCACAATGGGCATTTTGGCGCCGCAGGGGATGAAGCCGGTGGTCATGATGGTCATTTTGCGGTCCCGGTCCTGCTCAATGGTGCGGGAGGCCATAATGCCGGGGACGCCGCAGCCGGTAGCCACCAGCATGGGGATGAAGGACTTGCCGGAAAGGCCAAAGCGGCGGAAGATCCGGTCCATGATGAAGGCGATCCGGGCCATGTAGCCGATGTCCTCCAGGATGCACAGCAGGAAGAACAGCACCAGCATCTGGGGCACAAAGCCCAGCACCGCGCCGACGCCGGCCACAATGCCGTCCTGGACCAGGCCGTAAATCACGTCATTCACCCCCAGGGAGGTGAGAATGCTGTCAAAGAGCCCGGGGACCCATTCCCCGAAGATGACGTTGTTGGTGAATTCGGTGGCCTTTGTGCCGATGGAGATGGACCAGCCCCCCATGGAGATGGCGTAGACCAGGGCCATCACCACCACGAAGATGGGGAGGGCCAGGATCCGGTTGGTGACGATCTGATCGATCTTGTCGGACATGGTCATGCCCCTGCGGCCCTTTTTGACGCAGGCCTCCACCACGCCGGAAATATACTGATACCGCTCGTTGGTGATAATGGACTCGCTGTCGTCGTCCAGCTCGGCCTCGCAGGCCTTGATGACCTCTTCCACCTTCCCGGCAACGCCGGCGGGGAGCTTCACGCTTTCCAGCACCTTCTCGTCCCGCTCAAAGAACTTGATGGCGTACCACCGCAGGTTCTCCTGGGGGACGGAATCCTTCACCAGGGCGGCCACGGCCTCCAGGGCCTCCTCCACCCGGGCGCCGAAGGTGTGCATGGGGGTGGTCTTGTGGCCGGACTGGGCCGCCTGCACCGCCTTGAGTGCGGCGTCCATGGAGCCCTCCTTCTTGACGGCGGAGGTTTCCACCACCGGGCAGCCCAGGGCCTCGGAAAGCTTCTTCACATCGATCTTGTCGCCGTTTTTGCGGACCACGTCCATCATATTCAGGGCGATGACCACCGGCACCCCCACCTCGGTGAGCTGGGTGGTGAGGTAAAGGTTCCGCTCGATGTTGGAGCCGTCCACCAGGTTGAGGATCACGTCGGGGTGTTCCCCCATGAGGTAATTCCGGCTCACCACCTCCTCCAGGGTGTAGGGGGAAAGGCTGTAGATGCCGGGAAGGTCGGTGATGGTGACGTCCTTGTGCCCCCTCAGCTCCCCTTCCTTCTTCTCCACCGTCACCCCGGGCCAGTTACCTACGAACTGCCTGGAGCCGGTGAGGTCGTTGAACATGGTCGTTTTGCCGCAGTTGGGATTCCCTGCCAGCGCAATGGTAATTGCCATTTTTGTCGATACCTCCTCCGCGGGGGCTTTCCCCCGCTGACTGTTGCCCCGGGAAGGTTAGCTTTTACTAACCCACGCCCCGGAAAAAAGCGGTGCCGGGCCGTCCTTGCCCCCGCCGCTTTCACTCCACCAGAATATTCTCTGCGTCGCCCTTGCGGATGGTCAGCTCATAGCCCCGCACGGTGACCTCCACCGGGTCCCCCAGGGGCGCCACCTTGCGCACATAGATGGAAGTTCCCTTGGTGATGCCCATGTCCATGATGCGGCGCTTCAGTGCCCCTTCACCGCTGAGCTTGGTGACGGTGACCGTTTCGCCACATTTGGCGGTTCTCAGTGTCTTCATCGCTGTTCCTCCTCGCTTGCTGTATTCATTGAATCATGATCCGGCTGGCCATCCCCTTGCTCAGGGCGATGCGGGTATCCTTCACGCTGACGATCAGGTTCCCGCCGGTTTCGGAAACCACGGTGACAGTCTCTCCCACCACAAATCCCAGGTTCTCCAGGTGGCGGCAGATTTCGTCCTTCCCGCGGATTCCGCACACGGTGGCTTCCTTTCCTACCGGAGCAAAGGTTAACGGCATAATAAGGATCACTCCTCTCAGTGAATCAAAGAAGGCGGCCGGAAGGTTATCCGTGACTAACCCTCTTTCGTCTTTGAAGTTTACCACCACTAACTCGCTTTGTCAATCCCCTCCGCCAAAATTTCCCTGAAAGTTTTGCCCCCGCTTTTCCATCTTGAGGGACGGGCAAAAATATGGTATGATAGCTTTATCGGTTACCGTACGCCGGCCTCTGGCCTCAAAGCCGTTTTCCCGCTGTTTTTCCAAGGAAGGAGCAAGCCCATGCAGATCCACGAATCCGGCGAAAATTATCTGGAAGCCATCCTGATGCTGAAAATGGAAAAGGGGGCGGTGCGCTCCATCGACGTGGCCCACCAGCTGGAGGTGAGCAAGCCCAGCGTCAGCCGGGCCATGGGCCTGCTGCGGGAAAACGGCTACATCACCGTGGACGGCGAGGGGTGGATCGAGCTCACCCCCGCCGGGCAGGAGATCGCCGAGCGCATCTACGAGCGCCATCACCTGCTGACCCAATGGCTCACCCGGCTGGGGGTCCCCCCGGAAATCGCCGCCGAGGACGCCTGCCGCATCGAACACGACATCAGCGCCGTCACCTTCGCCAAAATGAAGGAGCATATCCAAAAGGCCGGGAAGGAATAACCCCTCCCC
>CAJFUT010000303.1 GCA_904420255.1 uncultured Angelakisella sp.
AGTCAGGAAAGCGAGGCGCTCTTTTGAAAAGCGCCCCGCTTTTTTTGCTGTCCGATTACCGCTTCATCCAGCTTTCATCACTGGGGTTGTCCCGGAAGGCCCGGAGCTTCTCCACATCCTCGGGGCGGATGTACCCCTCCTCAGCGGCCACTTCGGCAAGGACGTCGAAGTTGGAGAGGGAAACATTCTTCACCCCGGCGGCGGCCATGCGGTCCAGGCCCTTCTTCATCCCGTAGGTGAAGATGCTGGCGATGCCCAGCACCTGGGCCCCCGCCTCCCGGAGGACCTCCACCACCTCCAGGACGCTGCCCCCGGTGGAGATCAGGTCCTCCACCACCACCACCTTCTGGCCCGGCTCCAGCCGGCCCTCGATCTGGTTCTGGCGGCCGTGGTCCTTGTGGCCGGAGCGGACATACCCCATGGGCAGGTCCAGAATGGTGGCGGTGATGGCGGCGTGGGCGATGCCGGCGGTGGAGGTGCCCATCAGGGCCTCCACCTCGGGGTAGTTCTCCCGGATCACCTGGGCGAGGCCGTTCTCCACATCCTCCCGCACCCGGGGGGCGGAGAGGGTGAGGCGGTTATCGCAGTAAATGGGGCTCTTGATGCCGCTGGCCCAGGTGAAGGGCTCCTCGGGCCGCAGGAAAACGGCTTTGATGGAGAGCAGGTCCTTTGCGATGGTGCGTTCCAGTTCCTTTGACATAATCGGTTCCTCCTCAAAACGAATCTCGACGGCCTTGGGGGATCAGCCCACAAACTCCCGGACGCAGCGGCGGTAGGCCTCCACCGGATCGGGGGCGGCGGTGATGGGCCGGCCCACCACGATGTAATCGGTGCCGATCTCCCGGGCCTTGGCCGGGGTGGTGATCCGCACCTGGTCCCCGGCGTCCCCGCCGGCGAACCGCACCCCGGGGGTGACGGTGACAAACTCCTTGCCGCAGGCCCCCTTCACCATCCCCGCCTCCAGGGGGGAGCAGACCACCCCGTCCAGCCCGGCCTCCTTGGCGTTTTTGGCGTAATGGACGATGGTTTCATTGATGCCGGCGCTGATGAGCAGCTCCTTCTGCATCCGCTCCTCGCTGGTGGAGGTGAGCTGGGTGACAGCGATGATCAGCGGCACATGGCCGCAGCCGGCGAAGCCCTCCCGGGCGGCCTTCATCATCTCGATGGTGCCGGCGGCGTGGAGGTTGACGATGTCCACATTGAGGGCGGAAAGGCTGTGCATCGCCTTCTTGACGGTGTTGGGGATGTCGTGGAGCTTCAGGTCCAGGAATATCTTGTGGCCCCGGGCCTTGATTTCCCGGACGATCTGGGGGCCCTCGGCGTAGAAAAGCTCCATGCCGATCTTGACAAAGGGCTTCTCCTCCTGGAATTTGTCCAGGAAGGCCATGGTTTCGGCGGCGCTGGGGAAATCGCAGGCGATGATGACGTCACGGTTCATGGGGGTGGCTCCTTTCATCTTTCTGTCAGTTTTGACGGGCCCTGCCGATGATGGAGGAAAGGCTCTGGATTCCCAGCTCCTCCATCACCCGGGGCAGGTCCTCGATGATCTTTTTGCAGGCATAGGGGTCGCTGAGGTTGGCGGCCCCCACCTGGACGGCGGAGGCCCCGGCCATCATCATCTCGATGACGTCCCGGGCGGTGGAAACGCCCCCCATCCCCATGATGGGGATGGAAACCGCCCCCGCCACCTGGTAGACCATCCGCAGGGCCACCGGGAAGATGGCCGGGCCGGAGAGCCCCCCCATGGTGTTGGCCAGGATGGGACGGCCTGTCCGGAGGTCGATGCGCATCCCCAGGAGGGTGTTGATGAGGGAAAGGCCGTCGGCGCCCGCTTCCTCGCAGGCCCTGGCCACCGCCACAATGTCGGTGACGTTGGGGCTGAGCTTGATGTAGACCGGCTTGCGGGTCACTTCCTTCACCGCCCGGGTGACGGCGGCGGCATTCTCCGGGCTGGTGCCGAAGGCCATCCCGCCGTGCTTCACATTGGGGCAGGAGATGTTCACCTCGATGATCCCCACCTGGTCCTCTTTGTCGATGCGCTCGCAGCAGTACTGGTATTCCTCGATGGAGAAGCCGCTGATGTTGGCCACCAGGGGCTTGTGGAACAGCTCCCGGAGCCGGGGCAGCTCCTCGGCGATCACCGCGTCGATGCCGGGGTTCTGGAGCCCCACCGAATTGAGCATCCCGGCGGGGGCCTCGGCGATGCGGGGGGTGGGGTTGCCGAACCGGGGCTCCCGGGTGGTGCCCTTGAAGGAGAA
Source organism: uncultured Angelakisella sp. (assembly GCA_904420255.1). GTDB lineage: Bacteria > Bacillota > Clostridia > Oscillospirales > Ruminococcaceae > Angelakisella. The sequence continues at coordinate 2,259 of CAJFUT010000303.1, forward strand.
GGAGCCCAGGATATTGATGTCGTAAAAGTCGGCGAACTCCCGGCCGAAGCCGAAGGTGCCGCTGGCGGGGATCACCGGGTTATCCAGGGTCAGCCCGGAGAGGGTCACTTTTGTGTCGGCCATAGAATCTCCTCCTTTTCCAGGACGGGGCCCTCCCGGCAGATGCGCTTGGGCCCGCTGATGGTCTGGCAGCTGCACCCCATGCAGCCGCCGAAGCCGCAGCCCATCCGCTCCTCAAAGCTGAGCTGGCCCGAGGTGGGGCAGGCGCCGTGCACCGCTCGGAGCATGGCCAGGGGGCCGCAGGCGAAGTAGTAATCGTACCCGGCGCCCCCCTCCCGGATGGCGTCGGTGACAAACCCCCGGGTCCCCAGGGTGCCGTCGGCGGTGGCGGTGAGGACCCGGCAGCCCAGGGCCCGGAACTCCTCCTCATAAAAGGCGTCCGGCGCCGAGGCGAAGCCCATGGCTACCGTGGGGGCGCGGCCTTCCGCGGCCAGGTCCTTTGCCAGGCGGTAGAGGGGGGGCACCCCCACCCCGCCCCCGATGAGGAGGGGCTTTTTGCTTCCGGCGGCGGCCCCCCGGCGGGTGCCGAAGCCGTTGCCCAGGCCGGTGAGGAGGTCCAGCTCCTCACCGGGGGCCATCCGGCTCATCTGCCGGGTGCCCTCCCCCAGGATTTTGTAGATGATGGTCAGCTCCCCTTCCCGCCAGTCGCAGACCGAGATGGGCCGGCGGAGGAACCGCCCCGCCAGGGCGATGTTGACAAACTGCCCCGGGGCGGTGATGGCGGAGGTATCCCCCAGGAGGGTCATCCGGTACACCTCCCGGGCCAGGGGGCGGTTCTCCCCGATGGTAAACCAGCCTTGCTTGTACATTCCCTTCCTCCTTTCGGTCATTCCGCGTCGATGGTGGAAACGCCCATGGTGATCTCCTCCAGGACGTTGAGGAGCACCCGCACCGTTTCCAGGGCGGTGAACATGGTGACATTGTTTTCCACGGCGCAGCGGCGGATGAGGAAGCCGTCGTTGCGGCCCTTGTCGTCGGTGAGGCCGGAGGTATTGATGACGTAGCTCACATGGCCCTTTCGGATGGAATCCAGGATCTCCTCGCTGCCCTCGCTGATCTTCCGCTTGGTG
>CAJFUT010000304.1 GCA_904420255.1 uncultured Angelakisella sp.
AACGCGGATTTTTGTTATATTAAAAAGCCGCCGGCTTTCCTCTCCATCGGCCCGGAGCCGGTCCGGGTGACCTTTGTGGCAGCCTGTCACAAGGACAGCTATCTTTCCGAGGCGGCCCGGGAGCTGATCCGCATCACCAAGCGGGTCTTCTCCAAAGGGGAATAAACAGGGGGAGCCCCCGGTACATACCGGAGGCTCCCGCCTGGTATTCTTCTGCGCGGCTATCCCTTGGCGGCCTTTTCCAGGATCTCCTGGGCGGTGGTGCCCCAGGGCCGGTTGAACCGGGGGATCCGCTGGAGGCAGGCCGGGTCCCGGGTGAGGCGGAACACCCGCCCCTGGACGTCAAGGGTGGCCCGGAAGCCCAGCTCCTCCAGGACGGGGTAGCTTTCCTCGCTGATGGCGCCGAAGGGGTAGGTGAAGGCGGTGGGGGTCCAGCCGGTCATTTCCGAAAACCGGGCCTGGGCCCTGGAGATGTCCTCCCGGATGGCGGCCTGGTAGGCTTCGGTGGATTCCCCCTTGTTTTTGCCGGCGCCCTTGCGGACCCCCTGGCCGGTGACCTTGTGAAGGTTGTAGCTGTGGTTCTGGAATTCCACCAGCCCGGATTCCATCATTTCGTTGATTTCCTCCCAGGTCATGTGGGTGTAGTTTTCGCTGACCTCGCCGCTTTCGGTATATTTGTCGGTTTCCCCCACGATAATGGAGATCACCGCCTTCATCTCCAGCTCCTCCAGGAGGGGGAAGACGTTGAGGTAGTTGTTGTAGTAGCCGTCGTCAAAGGTGATCATCACCGGCTTTTCCGGCAGTGGGGTGCCGTGGTCCACGTAGTCCAGCAGGTCCTGGATCACCACCGTGTGGTAGCCGTTTTTCTTGAGCCACACAAGGTCCTGGCGGAGGGCCTCCGGGGTGATGACATAGTCCCCCGCCCGGCTCTCCCGGCTGTTGACCCCGTGGTACATCAGCACCGGCAGGTCGATGGGGCGCTGGGCGGCCTCCCCCGTGGTGATGGCGGCGATGGTTTCCGGGGCCAGGCGGAATTCCACATACCAGGCCCCCCACACCACCCCGGCGGTGACCGCCAGCAGCACCCCCAGGCGCGCAAGCCTTTTCAGAACAGTGAGCAAAGCCGATCCCATCCTTTCTGCCGCCCGCGCCTCATTCCAGGGGCGTGAGCCGGAATTTCCGCCGGTATTCCCCGGCCTCCTCCCCGGGCACCACCGTGCTGCGGCGGCGCTCCAGGAGGTTCACCAGCTGGTAGACGTCGATCCAGATTTCGTTATTCCCCTCCTTCTGGCTCTCGTCGAAGATCAGTTGGAGGCCGAAGTGAAGGTGGGGGACGGTCATGCCGTTGGTGTCCGGGGTGGCGCTGTAGCCGGTCATCCCCACATAGCCGATCACCTGCCCCGCCTCCACCTCCACCCCCTCGGCGATGCCCTGGGCGAAGGGGTGCCCTTTGCGGAGATGGGCGTAGTAATAGTACCGCAGCCCGTCGTGGGAGCGGATGCCGATGCGCCAGCCGCCGTACTGGTTCCAGCCCGCCGCCTCCACCACGCCCCCCTCCACCGCCACCACCGGGGTGCCCACCGGGGCCAGCAGGTCGTTGCCCAGGTGCTTCCGGCGGTAGCCGTAGGAGCGCCCGTCCCCGAAGTCGTCATAATGGGAGTAGCCGTAGCCCCGGGCGATGGGGCAGAAGGCGGTGAGGCCGTAGCCCCGGGTCTGGATCATCTTCTCCGGGTCCTGGGGGTCCGGCTCCTCCACCAGGTATTCCCCCCGCAGGTTGCCCAGCACGGCGCCGTAGGCCTCCAGGTAATAGTCGTAATACTGGGCCGAGCCCTCCCCCAGAATCTCCCTGGGGGATTTCCCCTCCTTCAGGGCCGCGGCGTACTGCCGCAGATGGCTTTCCCGGTAGAGGGAAAAGTCCCCGCCGTAGCGGGTCCCCAGGCAGGCCAGCAGCTCCACCCAGTCCACCGGCTCCCCCTCCCCGGGGTCCTGATGGGTGGCGATGTCCTGGTCCAGGGCGGCGGACATGGCCGAATAGCTGGGGCCGAAGTCCACCCACCGGATGTAGTCCTTTTCCGGGATGGCCCGGGCGCTCACCACCGCCGCCCCGCCCAGCAGGGCCAGGGCCAGGCAGGCCGCGGCGGCCCGGAATTTCCTTTTTCCCACGCACAGATACAGGGCGGAACACCTCCCTCCTCAGGAAAGCCTATGCGGAATCCTCCCTCCTTAGCACCCCCCGGTGGGCCGGGGGGCCATGTCCGTGAGCCGGGTTTTGCAAGGCGGAAGGTTGTGCGCCGCTCTCTGGTGGGCCGGGGGCCATGTCCGTGAGTCGCGCTTTTCGAGCTGCAAGAAGGTGCCCCGCTTTCTGGCGGGCCGGGAGCCGAGTCCGTGAGCCGGGTTTTGCAAGGCGGAAGGTTGTGCGCCGCTCTCTGGCGGGCCGGTGGCCAAGTCCGTGAGCTGCGATTTGCGGGGTGGGGGACGTATCCCCCGGCGCTGACAAAAAGCCGGGGGCGGATTTGTGGAAAAAGCGGCTTGTGAATCGGTGGGAAGCTGGTATAATATAAGCAGATGCTTAATTTGTAAGCAAAAAGCTATGGAAGGGGGGAGGGCGATGACCGAGCGGGAGCGGCAGATCATGGACCTGCTCCGGCAGGACCCCATGCTCCCCCAGGGGGAGCTGGCCCGGCGGCTGGGGATCACCCGTTCCTCGGTGGGGGTGCACCTGGCCAATCTGTCCAAAAAGGGCTACATCCTGGGGAAGGGCTACGTCCTGGCGGAGGGCCGGGAAAAATATGTGGTGGGGATCGGCGCCGCCAATGTGGACCTGATGGGCCGCAGCCGGGCTCCCCTGGTGATGGAGGACTCCAACCCGGGGTTTATCAGTATGTCGGTGGGGGGCGTGACCCACAATATCTGTGAAAACGCCGCCCGGATGGGGGCCCCGGTAAAGCTGATCACCGCCGTGGGGGACGACATCTACGGGGACAGGATCCGGCGGGAATGCCAGGCCGCCGGCATCGATACCTCCGGCTTTCTGGTTTCCGAGGGGGACAGCTCCTCCATCTACCTCTCCCTCCACGGGGTGGAGGGGGATATGGCGGTGGCCATGTCGGATATGCGGGTGCTCCAGAAGCTTTCGGTGGATTTCCTGGGGCGGCGCCACGTGGTGATCCGGGGGGCGGGGGCCATTGTCATGGACGCCGGCCTGCCGGAGGAGGTACTGGAATATGTGGCCGCCACCTACGGCGGCGAGGTGCCGGTCTTTGTGGACCCGGTGAGCACCGCCTACGCCAAAAAGCTCCGGGGGAGGCTCCGGGGCATCCACACCCTCAAGCCCAACCTGATGGAGGCGGAGATTCTGGCGGAAATGGAGATCCGCACCCGGGAGGACCTGGAGGAGGCGGCGGGGAAGCTGCTGGCCCAGGGGCTCCAGAGGCTGGTGGTGAGCATGGGGAAGCGGGGCTGCTATTACCGGGACCGGGAGGGCCTGGCCCTGACGGTCCAGGGGGAGCCGGTGGAAACGGTGGTCAACGCCACCGGCGCCGGGGACGCCTTTATGGGAGGGCTGGTCTACGCCTACCTGCGGGATATGCCCCCGGGGGAGGCGCTGCCCTTCGCCACCGCCGCCGCCCGGATGGCCATCGCCCACCAGAACACCATCAACCCCAACATCAGCGCGGAAAACGTTTGGGAGGTGGCGCGGCGGGAAAGGCTGGCCTGCCGCAGTTGCTGAAATTGGTCAGGACACCATGAAAAAGGAGATGTGGAGCATGAATCGGTATTTGTCTGTGGCGCCGGAGATCGCCGAAGCCCTGGAGGCGGGAAAGCCGGTGGTGGCCCTGGAGTCCACCATCCTTTCCCACGGGATGCCCTACCCCGAGAACCGGGAGTTCGCCGGGAGGGTGGAGGAGATCGTCCGGGGGGAGGGGGCCGTCCCCGCCACCACCGCCATCATCGGCGGCAAGCTGAAGGTGGGCCTCACCCCCGATGAGCTGGAGGTGATGTGCCGGGCCGAGGGGGTGGGCAAGGTGAGCCGCCGGGACGTCCCGGTCTATCTCGCCGCCGGCAGGACCGGCGCCACCACCGTGGCCACCACCATGATGCTGGCCCAGATGGCGGGCATCCGGGTCTTTGCCACCGGCGGCATCGGCGGGGTCCACCGGGGAGCGGAAACCACCTTTGACATCTCCGCCGACCTCCAGGAGCTGGCCCGCACCTCGGTGGCGGTGGTCTGCGCCGGGGCCAAGTCCCTCCTGGATATCCCCAAGACCCTGGAATATCTGGAAACCATGGGGGTGCCGGTGCTGGGGATGGGCACCGGGGATTTCCCCGCCTTCTACTGCCGGAAGAGCGGCTGCAAGGTGGACTATGCCGTTTCCGGTCCCGAGGAAGCCGCCCGGATCCTCCACACCAAGTGGGAGCTGGGCCTGGCCGGCGGAGTGGTCATCGGCAACCCTATCCCGGAGGAATACGAGCTGGACTTCGACGAGATGGAGAAGGTCATCGGCCGGGCCCTGGAGGCGGCCCGGGAGGAGGGGATCCACGGCAAGGACACCACCCCCTTCCTCCTGGCCCATATCAAGGACTACACCGGCGGGGTGTCCTTCGCCTCCAACCTTCAGCTGGCCTACAACAACGCCCGGGTGGCCGCCCGGATCGCTGGGGAGCTCTGCCGCCTGGAGCAGGCGGGGGAGTGACCGGACAAAACCCTCTGGAACAGGGAAAGGAGTGGCCTTTTGGAGGAGAACGGGAAGAAACGGGCGGTGGTCCTGGGGGGCGGCGGCTCCCGGGGCTCCTATCAGATCGGGGTCTGGCAGGCCATGCTGGAGCTGGGGCTGGAGTACCATGTGGTCACCGGCACCTCGGTGGGGGCCCTCAACGGGGCCCTCATGGCCCAGCGGGAGTTTGAGGCCGCCTACGACCTTTGGTGGAACATGGACAACAGCCGGGTGATGGAGGGCATCCCCTCCGACGAGGGGACCCCGGACAGCCGCCTTTCGGTTTACCGGGCCTTTGTCCGGGAGATGGTCACCAAGGGCGGGCTGGACATCTCCCCCCTGGAGGCCACCGTCCGGGGGGTGCTGGACGAGGAGAAGCTCCGCTCCAGCGGCATCGATTACGGCATCGTCACGGTGGATATGACCAGCCTCAAGCCGGTGGAGCTGTTCCTGGAGGAGATGCCCCGGGGGGAGGTGGCGGATTATATGATCGCTTCCGCCTCCTGCTTCCCGGCCTTCAAGCCCAAGACCATCCGCAGCGCCAGGTTCATCGACGGGGGCTACTACGACAACCTGCCGGTGGAGATGGCCACCCGCTCCCGGACCCCGGTGGACGAAATCTGGGCGGTGGATGTGGAGGGCATCGGGGTGCGGCGGAAATTCCGCCCCCAGGTCCCCCTGCGGACCCTCCGGTGCTACTGGGACCTGGGAAATATCCTCATCTTCGAGCGGGACCAGTGCCGCCGGAACATCCTCCTGGGCTACTACGACGCCATGAAGGAGGCGGGGCGGTACGAGGGCCGGGCCTACGTCTTTCTCCCCGGGGCCATGGAGCGGCTCCGGGAGGCCCGGGGCCCCGGCATGGAGGAGCTTTCCCGGCGGATCCTGGAGGGACTGAGCCCCAAGGCCCGCTCCGCCGTGGAGGCCATGGCCCGGGCCCGGATCGCCGGCTCGGTGGGCCGCCGCCGGGTCCTGGCCGGAGACCGGCTCCTTCTGGCCGCCGCCGAAACGGCGGGGGAGCTGCTGGGGCTGGAGCCGGTGCTGGAATACACCCCGGAGGAATTCGACCGCAGCCTGCTGGAGCGGGTCAAAATCCAGCAGGACCGCAAGGGGGAGCGGCAGATCACCCTGGAGGAGCTGAAGGAGGCGGGCCCCGCCGGCCTGGCCGGGGTGGCGGCCTCCCTGGGGAGGGAATTCCTCCTCCTTTCCGCCCTGGAGAACCTGACCCAGCTGCTGGAGGGGGGAGAGCCCCTCATCCGCCCAGAGATGCTGGCCCTCCTCATCCCCCGGGAATTTGTGGGAAGCCTTTACCTCCTCCTGCTGCTGGGATGGCGGGAAGGCGCCCAGAAGCTGTAAAAAATCCGCCCTGGGCGGAAAACAACATAGGAGGAAAACTGCCATGTCTGACAAAATGAAGGTAATCCTGGACTGCGATACCGGCTCGGACGACGCCGTGGCCATTATGACCGCCATCCTCTCCCCCCGCATCGAGCTGCTGGGGGTCACCACCGTGGCGGGGAACAAGGAGATCAATTTCACCACCGACAACACCCTGCGGGTGGTGGATATGCTCCGGAGCAAGGTGCCGGTTTACCGGGGCTGCGCCGAATCCATGGTGGCCAAGCTCCTCCCCAGCCGCCACGGCTCCTATTCCGGCATGACCGGCGTCACCCAGGACAAGCTGGACGAAAAGGGGGAGGTCATCTCCTACCACCATGACCGGCTCCCCATGCCCGACCCGGTGAGCCGTGAGCAGCCGGAGCACGCCGTCTGGTGGCTCATCGACACCCTGATGAAATCCGACGGGGACATCACCCTCATCCCCACCGGCCCCCTCACCAACATCGGCATGGCCATCCGGCTGGAGCCCCGGATCTGCAAGAAAATCAAGCAGATCATCTTCATGGGTGGCGGCTTCAAGGTCTTTAACGCCACCTCCGCCTCGGAATTCAATATCTGGGCCGACCCCGAGGCCGCCCAGATCGTTCTCACCAGCGGCGTCCCCGTCACCATGGTGCCCCTGGACGCCACCCACCAGGCAAACTTCACCCGGGAGGACGAGGCGGAGCTCCGGGCCATGAACACCCCCCTGGCCACCGCCGTGGCGGACCTGGTGGACGAGCGGATCGTGGCCTACAACGCCTACCAGCCCCAGGAGCTCCATGACTCCGCCCCCATCCACGACGCCCTCTGTGTGGCCTACCTGCTGGACCCCGAAGTGCTCCAGGATGTGCGGTTCATGCGGGTGGATGTGGACATCAGCGGCGGCTTCGCCGACGGCGCCACCCTCTGCGACACCCGGGCCTACCCCGACCGCCCCCGGAACTGCCATGTGGCCCTGGGGGCCGACCGGCTGCGGTTCTCCCGGATGATCATCGATCTGATCCGGACCTTCCGCTGAGTTTTGAGAAAAAGACGGGGCGCCGGCCCCGTTCCGCCCCGGGGGGAGATTTCCCCCGGGGCGAAATAATTCCCCCGGGAGATTCGTTTTCTTTGGAAAGGAGAAAAACTCCGGAAATTTTTTGAGAAAGGAAAGCCCAATATGAAAATGAAACGATTTGCCGCCCTGGCGCTGGCGGCCTGCCTGGCGGCGCTGGCCGGCTGCGGTGGGGGAGAA
>CAJFUT010000305.1 GCA_904420255.1 uncultured Angelakisella sp.
GCGACACCGACGTCGGACGTCTGTCTGACAAATTCTCAAACCACAAATACTTCCCATGGCACAAGGTAAAACAAGCCCGGACCTCCGCTCCGACCGGAGTAATACTCGAATGAAAGCTCAGCGCAGCGACAGCCTTTGGCCACTTTCTTTTGATGGGGAAAGTGGCGATCTCGGCGTCGGGCTTCTGCCCGACAGTGTCTCAAACCTCAGCATTTCCCACGGCACAAGGTAAAGAACCCCTGTCATAGAAGCCCCACGATAAAAACAACCAGCGCCACCAGGGGCATCACCGTCCAGGCGATGTACCGGCCGGCGATTTCCCAGTCCGAGGGCTCCGCCCGGTCGGCGTCCCGGATCTGGAAGGAGAGGTTCCAGCGGAACAGCTCATCCGCAAACAGGATGGAAACGGCTGTGACGGCGCAGAGCAAGGCGCCGTAAAGCCAGCCGTACCAATCCCCCTTGTGCTCCAGCTCCGGGCCGGCCATCAAGGAAAGGATGGTTCCAACCGAAGGCTTCATGGGGTCGATCTCGTTGCCGTTGTCGTCGATCACCGTCCCGTCGCTCATGGCGGCCGTGACGCTGACATACGGGCTCCCGTCCTCCTGATACAGCCAGAAGCCGTCCCAACCGTCCAGCACCCCGCCCCGGAAGATCACCTCCTCCCCCCGGCGGAGCTCTATCCCGGTCATTCCCTCCTCCAGCCCGGTATCTTCGGGGATGGCGGAAGGGTCCTCCCGGACGGTATAGGGGCCGTAGCTCCTGTCCCCGTACCGGAACCCCACCGTCCCGTCCCCACCCACGGTGAAAACGGCATCCTCCCCCTGGATTTTGCCGGAATATACCGTGCTGCCGTCCTCCTCCCGGGGCACCAGGATGGCGTCCTCATAGAGGAAGCCCTCCCGGCCGATGGTGACAGGATAGAGCGGGGTAAACACCAGAAGCATGGCGGCCATGAAAACCAGGACGCCCTTCTGGTACCGGTCCAAATTCCGAATCCTTTCCAAAGCCTTCCCCCCGTTCCGTCAATCCATTTTCCCAAGCCGCAGGCTCCCCAGCACCTGGCCGATGGGGGCCTGGATCAGCAGGTCCGCCTGGGCGTCCCGGGGGGTGGGGGATTTGTTGATGAGGACCAGCCTGCCGCCCCGGCGGCAGTCCAGTAGCCCCGCCGCCGGCCAGACCCCCAGGCTGGTGCCCCCCACCATCACCAGGTCCGCTTCGGCCACGGCCTCCGCCGCCTGGCGGAGGATCCCCTGGTCCAGGGGCTCCTCATAGAGGACCACGTCGGGGCGGACCAACCCTCCGCAGGAGCACCGGGGCACCCCCTGGCTCTCCAGGATAAATTCCAGGGGGTACTGCCTGCCGCAGTCCATGCAGTAGTTCCGCAGCACCGAGCCGTGGAGCTCCAGCACCCGGCGGCTCCCCGCCGCCTGGTGGAGGCCGTCGATATTCTGGGTGATGACCCACCGGAGCTTCCCCGCCTCCTCCAGCCGGGCCAGGGCCAGGTGGGCGGCGTTGGGCTTGGCCTGGGGCCAGAGCATCTTCTGGCGGTAAAAGCGGTAAAACTCCTCCGGGCGGGCCATGAAAAAGCTGTGGCTGATGATCTCCTCGGGGGGATAGGCCCACTGCTGGCGGTACAGGCCGTCCTGGCCCCGGAAATCCGGGATGCCGGATTCGGTGGAAACCCCCGCCCCGCCGAAAAAGACGATGTTCTCCCCTTGGTCCACCAGGGCCTGGAGCTGTTCCAGGCCGGGAATTTTCTCTCCCATGGCGCTCTCCTTTTTATAATTTAATATCGAAAATATCCCATTCGTATACTTTCCCTCCGGCAGCTACAGCCCCCCGGAAACCATCCCCATCATCCCCTCCACCTTCCGGGCCAGCAGGGGCATGGAGGCAAGGTCCGGGTCCTCCCGGAGAAGCCGGGCGGCGGTTTCCTGGGTCTGGTAAAGGAGCTGGCTGTCGGCGGCCAGGTCCGCCGCCTGCATCTGGGGCAGGCCGTGCTGGCGCATCCCGAAGAAATCCCCCGGGCCCCGGGTTTTCAGGTCGTACTCGGCGATTTTGAAGCCGTCCCCGGTGGAGGCCAGGAACCGCAGCCGCTCCCGGGCGGCCTCCCCCCTGGCGTCGGAAAGGAGGATGCAGCAGGAGGGGGTGGTGCCCCGGCCCACCCGCCCCCGAAGCTGGTGGAGCTGGCTGAGGCCGAACCGCTCGGCGTTTTCGATGAGGATGATGACGGCGTTGGGGACGTCCACCCCCACCTCGATGACGGTGGTGGAAACCAGGAGCTGGGTTTTTCCGGCGGCGAAATCCGCCATGGCGGCCTCCTTCTCCTTCCCCTTCATCTTGCCGTGGAGCAGCCCCAGGCGGTAGCCGGCGAAGGGCCCCCGCTCCAGCTCCTCCAGGTAGGAGGCTGCGGCCTTGAGGCCGGGAAGGGCGGGCTCCCCGGTTTCCGGGTCCTCCTCCACCAGGGGGCAGACGATGTACCCCTGGTACCCCTGGTCCAGGTGCTTTTTGATATAGCCGAAGGCCCGCTGGCGCTTATCCCCGCCGATGACGTAGGTGGCGATTTTCTGGCGGCCGGGGGGCAGCTCATCGATGACCGAGAGCTCCAGGTCCCCGTAGATGATGAGGGCCAGGGTCCGGGGGATGGGGGTGGCGGACATGACCAGGACGTTGGTCCCCTTCCCCTTTTCGGTGAGGGCCATCCGCTGGGCCACCCCGAAGCGGTGCTGCTCGTCGGTGACCACCAGCCCCAGGTCCCGGAAGGCGGTATCCCCGGTGAGGAGGGCGTGGGTGCCGATGCAGAGGTCCGCCTCCCCGGCGGCCAGGGCGGCCTTCCGCTCCCGCTTCTCCTTGGGGGTGCAGGAGCCGGTGAGGAGCAGGAGGCGCATCCCCATGGGCTCCAGGAGGGGGGCGAGGCTGCGGTAATGCTGCTCCGCCAGGATTTCGGTGGGGGCCATGAGGGCGCTCTGGCGGCCGTTCTTCCAGGCGAACCAGCAGCAGGCGGCGGCCACCAGGGTCTTGCCGCTGCCCACGTCCCCCTGGACCAGGCGGTTCATGGGCACCGGGGAGCAGAGGTCCCCCACCGCCTCCCCGATGGCCCGCTTCTGGGCCCCGGTGGGGGTGAAGGGCAGGGCGTCATAGAAGGGAGCCAGGTCCACCCGCTCCATGGGCCTGGTGCGCTCCCCGGCCCGGCCCCTTTTCATCCGGGCGAAGCCCAGGCTCAGGGCCAGCAGCTCGTCAAAGCTGAGGCGCCGCCGGGCGATCCGGGCCTCCTCCGGGGAGCCGGGGGAATGGATGGTCCGCAGGGCGTAATCCAGGGTGCAGAGGCTGTTCTCCCGCCGCACCCAGCCGGGGAGGGGCTCCGGCAGCTCCGGGAGGGCCGCCAGGGCGGCGGCCACATCCTTGGCGATCCCCCGGTTGGTGAGGCCGGCGGTGAGGGGATAGACGGGGAGCAGGCCCCTCGCCTCCCCCGGAAAGACGGCGGGGGTGTTCATCTCCCGGCGGAGGAGGGTCCCCTCCATCTTACCCCAGAAAAGATATTCCTCCCCCTCTTTGAGGGCGTCCACCGTATATTTTGCGTTAAAAAAGGTCAGAGTAAGGGTGGCTTCCTCA
>CAJFUT010000306.1 GCA_904420255.1 uncultured Angelakisella sp.
GGGATGGCCCAAAAAACATCTGCAAGGAGGCGCCGGAGTTGGAAGGCATCACCAGGGAAAAGCTGAAGGAACAGGTCTGCGGCGAGATCCACCGCCGCAGCGGGGAGATTATGGCGCTGGCCCAGGATATCCTCCGCCACCCGGAGCTGGGCTACCGGGAGCGGCGCACCGCCTCAGTGCTGGCCCGGGAGTTTTCCTCTCTGGGGCTGCCGGTGGAAACCGGCCTTGCCCGCACCGGGGTGAAGGCCCGGGCCGCCGGCCGCGGCAAGGGTCCCACCGTGGCCATCCTGGGGGAGATGGACGCCCTCCTCTGCCCCGGGCACCCCTTTGCCGACCCGGAAACCGGCGCCGCCCACGCCTGCGGCCACCACGCCCAGGCGGCGGCCATGATCGGGGCCGCCATGGGGCTGGTGGGGGCCGGGGCCATGGGGCTGCTGGACGGGGACGTGGTGTTCCTGGGCTGCCCCGCCGAGGAATATATCGAGCTGGACTTCCGCCGGGCCCTGAAGGAGGCGGGGGAAATCGCCTTCTTCGGGGGGAAGCAGGAGCTGCTGCGGGCGGGGGCCTTTGACGACGTGGATATGGCCATGATGGTCCACGCCGAGTGCGGCCGCGCCGACCCGGTGGCCCTGGTTGGGGGCGACATGAACGGCTTCATCGGCAAGTCCATCCGGTTCATCGGGCGGGCGGCCCACGCCGGGGGCGCCCCGGAGCAGGGGATCAACGCCCTCAACGCCGCCGCCCTGGCCCTGCTGGCCATCAATTCCCAGCGGGAAACCTTCCGGGACCAGGACGCCGTGCGGGTCCACCCGGTGATCACCAAGGGGGGCGACTCGGTCAACATCGTCCCCGCGGATGTGCGGATGGAAACCTACGTCCGGGGCCGGACCCTCCAGGCCATCCGGGACGCCGGCGCCAAGGTGGACCGGGCCATTCAGGGGGCGGCCTGGTCCATCGGGGCCCGGGTGGAGATCACCCAGATTCCCGGCTACCTCCCCTACCGCCACGACGAGGAGCTGACCCGGGTCTACGCCGAAAACGCCCGGGCCCTTCTGGGGGAGGACCGGGTGGAAACCGCCCCCCTCTTTACCGGCAGCGGGGACATCGGGGACCTTTCGGCGGTGATGCCCGCCATTATCCCTTCCATGGGGGGCTGGAAGGGGATGGCCCACCACCCCTCCCTGGAGGCGGCCGACCCCTACGCCGCCTATGTCCGCCCCGCCCAGCTGATGGCCATGACGGCGGTGGACCTCTTGTGGGACGGGGCGGCCCGGGCCCGGCAGGTGCTGGACCGCTTCACCCCCCTCTTTGACCGGAAGGGCTGCCTCGCCTTCTGGCAGGAATTAGAAAACCAAAAGGAGGAAAACGCGCCATGGAACTGAACTGGGACACCATGAAAAAGTTGCTGGGCCTGGTGGCCTTCGGGGTGCTGCTCCACTGGGGCCTCCAGAACCTCTCCTTCCTGCGGGAGGTGCTGGGCTTCCTCCTGGAGCTTATCGCCCCCTTCCTTCTGGGGGGCTGCATTGCCTTTGTCCTCAACGTGCCCATGAGCTTTGTGGAGCGCCATCTTCCCCAGGGGAACCCCGCTTCCCGCCGGGGCCGCCTGTGGCTGAAATTCCGCCGGCCCGCCGCCCTGGTGCTGACCCTGGCCCTGGTGGTGGCGGTGCTGCTGGTGGGCGGGTTCCTGGTGGTGCCGGAGCTTTCCGCCAGCGTCAGGACCCTGGCGGCCAGCTTCCAGGCCTTCCCTGCCACCCTGGCCCAGTGGGCTGAGGAACTCTCCCCCTATATCCCCCAGCTGAGCCAATGGGTGGCCAGCCTCCAGATCAACTGGCAGGACATCCTCTCCAAGGCCCTGGCATTCATCCAGAGCGGGGCAGGCAGCTTCCTGGGCTCGGCCTGGAGCGTCGCGGCCGGCATCTTCAACGGCCTTTTCACCTTTGTGCTGGGCTTTATCTTCGCCTGCTACATTCTCTTCCAGAAGGAGGGGCTCCGCCGGGGGAACCGCCGCCTCCTTTACGCCTTCCTCCCCCGGGAGCAGGCGGACCGCGTGCTGGAGGTGTGCAGCCTCACCTATTCCACCTTCGCCAGCTTCCTCTCGGGCCAGTGCCTGGAGGCGGTGATCCTGGGGCTGATGTTCTTTGTCTGCCTCAATCTCTTCCGCTTCCCCTACGCCCTGATGATCTCGGTGCTCATCTCCTTCACCGCCCTCATCCCCATCTTCGGCGCCTTCATCGGCTGCGCCGTGGGGGCCTTCATGATCCTGATGCTGGACCCCATGCAGGCGGTGTGGTTTGTGATCCTTTTCCTCATCCTCCAGCAGGTGGAGGGGAACCTGATCTACCCCAAGGTGGTGGGAGGCTCGGTGGGGCTGCCCTCCATCTGGGTGCTGGCGGCGGTGACCATCGGCGGCAGCACCATGGGGGTGGCGGGGATGCTGATTTTCATTCCCATCTGCTCGGTGGTCTACACCCTTCTGAACCGGAACATCAGCCGCCGGCTGGCCCAGCGCCGCCTGGACCCCTAACCGGGCGGGGGCCCCCATCGCGCACCAGGGCTTTCCCCTGTCCAGGCCCTCACCCGCGCCAAAAATTCCCGGAAAACCCAGCTTTCCAACCGGGCCGGGGCCCGGCGCAGCAGGAAAGGACTCCGCCGGCCGGCGGGGTCCTTTCCCGAAGAAAAGTATCGTGAATGAGGCAAGCGCAGCGATTTGTCACTCCCGGGAGGCTTCGGCCTCCCCCTTTTTCTGCTCCTGGAGCTCCCGCCAGCGGTGGCAGGCCACCATATGGCCGCCCCCGGCGTCCTCCCAGGGAGGGATGGTTTTGCAGATCTCCTGGGCATAGCGGCAACGGGTGTGGAAGCGGCAGCCCTCCGGGGGATTGGCCGGGCTGGGGATATCCCCCTCCAGGGGGATCCGTTCCCGGCCGGGGTCCCCGTTCACCTGGGGGATGGCCGAAAGGAGGGCCTGGGTATAGGGGTGGAGGATGTGGTTGAAAATCTCCTTCTTGTCCCCCAGCTCCACCATCTGGCCCAGGTACATGACGGCGATGCGGTCGCAGATATGCTCCACCACCGAAAGGTCGTGGCTGATGAACAGATAGGTCAGGTCCAGCTGATTCTGGAGCTCCTCCAGGAGGTTGAGGATCTGGGAGCGGACCGAAACGTCCAGGGCGGACACCGGCTCGTCGCAGATGATCAGCTTGGGATTGGTGGCCAGGGCCCGGGCGATGACGATGCGCTGGCGCTGGCCGCCGGAAAACTCGTGGGGCCAGCGGTCCAGATGCTCCACCTTGAGGCCCACCTGGACGATCAGCTCCTCCACCCGCTTCTTCCGGGCTTCCTTGTCGCCATATCCGCTGATGATCAGGGGCTCCTCGATGATCTTGCCGATCTTCATTTTGGGGTGGAGGGAGCCGAAGGGGTCCTGAAAGACGATCTGCATATTTTTCCGGGTCTGGCGCAGCTCCTTTTTCCGGAGGGCCCGGAAATCCTGGCCGTCAAACTGGATGCTTCCTTCGGTGGGCTCCAGCAGCCGCAGGCTGGTGCGGGCCAGGGTGGATTTGCCGCAGCCCGATTCCCCCACCAGGCCCAGGGTTTCGCCCTGGTAAAGGTCATAGCTGACGTCGTCCACCGCCTTGACATATCCCACGGTGCGGGAGGTGATCCCCCGCTTGATGGGGAACCATTTCTTCAGGCCGCGGACCTGGAGAAGCACTTTTTTCTCATCCGCCACGGCTCAGCCCTCCTTTCCTTCCGGCTCCGCCGGTTCCTCCGGCAGGGCCCGGTCCTCATAAAGCCAGCAGCGGCAGCGGTGCCCCTCCCCCAGCCGGAACAGCGGAGGAAGCTCCGCCCGGCACTTTTCGGTGGCATGGATGCAGCGGGGGTTAAAGACGCACCCCGAGGGGAAGTCCCTGGCGCTGGGGACGCTGCCGGGGATGACGTAAAGCTTCCGGTCCTCCCCGATGACCGGCAGGGAGCGGAGCAGGCCCTGGGTGTAGGGGTGGGCGGGGCCGCTGAAAAGCTCCTCCACCGGCGCCTCCTCCATGATCTGGCCGCAGTAGAGGATCACCACCCGGCTGCACACCTCCCGGACCACCCCCAGGTCGTGGGTGATTAAGAGGATGGCGGTGCCCAGGCGCTCCTTCAGCTCCTTCATCAGGTCCAGGATCTGGGCCTGGATGGTGACGTCCAGGGCGGTGGTGGGCTCGTCGGCGATGAGGACCTCCGGGTTGCAGGAGAGGGCCATGGCGATCATCACCCGCTGGCGCATCCCGCCGGAAAGCTGGTGGGGATATTCCCGGATCCGCTGCTCCGGCATGGCGATCTTCACCATCCGCAGGGCCTCGATGGCCTTCTGGCGGGCCTCCTCGCGGCTGGCGTTCTGGTGGAGGCGGAATACCTCCATCAGCTGGTCCCCGATGGTGAGGACCGGGTTCAGGCTGGTCATGGGCTCCTGGAAGATCATGGAGATCCGGTCCCCCCGGACCCCGCGGAGCTGCCGGGGCTTATAGGTCAGCAGGTCCTCCCCGTCCAGCAGAACCTGGCCGGACACCTTGCCGGGGCTGGGCACCAGGCCCATCACCGCCAGGGAGGTCATGCTCTTGCCGCAGCCCGATTCCCCCACCAGGCCCACGGTTTCCCCCCGGTCCAGATGGAAGCTGATGCCGTTCACCACCCGGACGCTGCCGCCGATGTTCTGAAAATCCACATTCAGGTCCTTGACCGCAAGGACGGTATCCTGTTTCATGGCGGCGCCTCCTTAATTCAGTCTGGGGTCCAGCATATCCCGCAGGCCGTCCCCCAGGGTATTGAGGGAAAGCACCGACAGGACGATGGCCAGCCCCGGCAGGGTGATGAGGTAGGGGGAGGTGGTGATATACTGCCTGCCCTCGCTGAGGATGTTGCCCCAGCTGGGGATCTCCGGGGAGAGGCCCACCCCCAGGAAGGTGAGGCTGGACTCGGAGAGCACCGTCAGGGCCATAATCAGGGTGAGGCGGATAATCAGCGGGGAGATGCAGAGGGGCAGGATGTACTTGAAGATGATCCTGGCGTCGGAGGCGCCCATGGCCCGGGCCGCCTCCACGTGCTCGTATTCCTTCACCGAGATCACCGTACCCCGGATGGTGCGCACCACCCTGGGGAGGTAGGAGATGCTCAGGGCCAGGATGATGTTCTGAATCCCCGAGCCGAAAACGGTCAGGATCACCAGGGCCAGCAGGATGGAGGGGAAGGCCATCAGGCCGTCCATAAAACGCATGATGGTGACCTCGGCCCAGTGGTAATACCCCGCCAGCAGCCCCAGGACGGTACCCAGGGCCCCGCAGACCACCAGCACCGACAGGGCGATGGTGAGGGAGATCCGGGCGCCGTAAACAATGCGGGAAAAGACGTCCCTTCCGAAGGCGTCGGTGCCGCAGAAGTGCTCCGCCGAGGGGGGCTGAAGGGCATCCTGCATGGCGTAGGCCCCGGGATCATGGGTGGCGATATAGGGGGCGAAAACCGCCATCAATATAATCAGCAGGAACAATCCGCCGCCGAAGGCGATCTGGCTGTATCTGCGCCAGAATTTTCTCAGCTTTACCATAAGTGACGCCTCCTTTCTCATTGATAATCCACCCGGGGATCGAAGACCCGGTAGAGCAGGTCAACCACCAGGTTGATGAGGATATAAGCCATGGCGATAAAGAGGATGTGGCCCTGGATCATGGGGTAATCCCGGCGCATGAGGGAATCATAGGCCAGCTGCCCCAGCCCCGGGATGTTGAAGATGGTTTCGATGACCACGGCGCCGCCGATGAGCTGGGCCAGGGACATACCCACCTGGGTGACGATGGGGTTCATGGCGTTTTTCAGGGCGTGCTTGGCGATGACGAAGAACTCCCCCAGCCCCTTGGCCCGGGCGGTGCGGATGTAATCGTTGCCCAGGACGTCCAGCATCCCGGAGCGGGTGACCCGGGCGATGCTGGCGGACCGCTGGAGCCCCAGGGCCAGGGAGGGCAGGGATATGTAATACAGGGTGGTGGCCAGCCCTCCCTCGGCGATGGGGACGTACCCCACCGACGGGAAGATGCTCCGCTGCACCGCGAAAAGGATCACCAGGTTGAGGCCCAGCCAGAAGCTGGGGCAGGAAATGCCGATCATGGAAACGATCATGCACAGCTTATCCAGAATATTGTTGTGGTTCACCGCCGCCAGCACCCCCAGGGGCACCCCGATGATGATGGCCACCAGAAGGGCGTAGCCAACAATGAGGAAGGTTGGCTCCAGCCGTTCTGAGAGCACCTCGGTCACCGAGCGGCTGTAATAGATGGAATCCCCCATATCCCCCCGGAGGGCGTCGGCGAACCACTTCACCAACTGGACGGGCAGGGGCTCATTGAGGCCCAGCTTTTCGGAGAGGGCGGCGATTTCCTCCGGGGTGGCGTCGGAGCCCAGCATCACCGCCGCGGGGTTGCCGGGAATCATATGGATCAGGGCAAACACGATCACCGCCACGATAAACAGCGTCGGTATTGCTGAGATGAGCCTTCGGACGGTATAATTGATCAAAGCAAATCACCTCTTGTCATATGGCGGCGGTCTGCCGTCCAGGGAAGGGGGCCGGACCGGGAAGGGGTCCTCCCCGGTCCGGCTCCGTTTCGCAGTTCCTCCGGCTCAGCTGAGCCAGGTGTTCCAGTAGTATTTCTTGGTTCCCTCAAAGAGGCCGTGGACGTTGCTGCGGGTGACAACGGCGTTGCGCCGCTCGCCGAAGGTGATCACCGGCACCTCCTCATAGAGCAGCTGGCTCAGCTCTTCCCAGAGGGCCAGGCGCTCCTCCTGCCCGGGGGTGGACATGAGGGCGTCCACCAGCTCGGTCTTCCTTTCGGAGGCATAGCCGCCGGCCCAGTTGTCGGAGGCCAGGAAGGCGATGAGAGTGGGGTCGGTTTTGGCGGTGAGGCCGCAGCTGAAAATATTGTACTGGGTGGGATCGCTGCGCATCTGCTCCAGGGTGGCGTTGTCCACCACCGTCAGCTCCACCTCAATGCCGATCTGGCGCATCATGTCGGCGGCCAGCAGGGCGGTCTTGTAGAAATAGTCATAGTCCTTGGTGGTGACGTAGACGAGGGTTTCCCCGGCGTAGCTGGATTCCGCCAGCAGGGCCTTGGCCGCCTCCACGTCGTACTGCTCATACTTCTCCAGGCCCGCCTCGTTGTAGAAGGCGCTGGCCTTGGGCATGAAGCAGGGGCTGAGGTAATAGAAGTTGGGATCCCCCTCGGCGGCCATCATCAGGCTGTCCATATCCAGGCAGGCCAGGATGGCTTGCCGCAGCTTCGGATCGGTGGTGGGGCCCTCGATGTAGTTGAAAACCATGCCGGGGTTGATGCCCAGGTCGGTCATCACCACCGCCAGGTTGGGGTCGGCGGCCAGGGTGGAATACATATTGGAGGGGACGCCGATGCCCACGTCGTAGCTGCCGGTCTGGACGCCGGTGATGCGGGTCATCTTGTCCTTGACGGGAATCACCATGATCTCGTCGGCATAGGCCATCTTGGGGGCGGCCATGCCGTCGGCGTCATTATCGGTGGGCTGGTAGTCCTCAAACCGGGCCAGACGGATATGCCGGTCCGCCTGCCATTCCACGAACATATAGGGGCCGGTGCCGATGTAGCCGATGTCCTCGGTGATGTAGCTGTCCCCGGCCTCCTCCAGGATGGACTTGGGCATGACGTAGGGACCCCGGTCGTAGGAGGAGAGGGCCTGGAGCGCCAGGGGCGCCGGCTCGGCGAAGGTGAAGACCACCGTCTTGTCGTCGGGGTACTCGATGCTTTCCACCTTGGAGCCCACGGCGTTCTGGGCGAAGGGGACGTTGGCCAGCCACCGGTCGATGGTGGCATGGATGTCGTCAATGGTCACCGGGTCGCCGTTGTGGAAGGTGAGGCCGTCCCGGAGGGTGAGGGTGATGACCATTCCGTCCTCCGATTGCTCATAGGAGCAGACCCCGGTGTGGGCGTTGCCCTTGAGGTCCTGGGACAGCAGGGTTTCAAAGATGTGGCTGGCCGGGACCTGGGTGTCCTCCGAGGTTTCCAGCATGATGTCCAGGGAGCCGGGGTCACTGTTGATGGTGACTTTCAGAGTGCCGCCGTACTGGGGCTCCCCGGTTGGCTCCACCCGGGTATCCTGGGGCAGCGAGGAGGCGGACTCCGACGCCGCCGACGAGGCCCCTCCCCCGCCGCAGGCGGTGAGAAGGATGGTTGCCGCCAGCACCAGGCTGGCCAGGCGCAGAACACGATACTTTTTCATGACTCTTTCCTCCAGAACTCTATTTCATGCCGCATTCTCTCGCGCTGCGGCATCGTTCACCGAATGGAAGCGCCCCCGCCGGCCGGGCAGGAAGGCCCAGACCAGAGCCAGCAGCGGCAAAAGCAGGTTATACAGGGCGAAGGGGAGGTATTCCGACGCCGAAACCCCCAGGACCCCCAGGATGAACACCCCGCAGGTGTTCCAGGGCACCAGAGCCGAGGTGCCGGACCCCCCCGCCCCCAGGGTGAAGGCAAGGTCCCGGCGGGAGACGCCGTGGCGGTCGTACTCCCCCTTGAACAGCCCCCCGGGAAGGACGATGGAGATATACTGCTCCGGCAGGACCAGGTTCACCGCCACGCAGCTGGCGATGGTGGCCGCCACCAGGCCGCCGAAGCTCCTCACCCGCCGCAGCAGCGGGCGCATCAGGGCGTCGATCTGGCCGGTGGCCTCCATCACCCCGCCGAACATCATGGCGCAGAGGATCATGGAAACCGAGTTGAGCATGCTCTCCAGGCCGCCGGCCATCAGGAGGGAATCCACCATGGGGCAAACGCCGCCGGTGCCCTGAAAGCCGCTCATCCCCGCCGTCAGAAGCTCCCCCAGGTCGCTTCCCTGGGCCGCCATCCCCTGGAGAAAAGCGGCGAAGATGCCGATGGCGATGCTGGGGATGGAGGGGACCCGGAACAGGATGCATCCCACCAGCAGCAGGATGGGCAGCAGCATGGGGACGCCGATGCGGAAGGTCCGGGCCAGCTCCTCCTGGAGGACCAGAATCCCCTCCAGGGAGCCCTGGCCGCCGCCGTACCGGAAGCCCAGGAGCAGGAAGCCAACCCCCGCCAGGGAAATGGCGGTAAGGGGGATCTGCAGGTTGCGGGAAACATTGTCGAAAATGTCAACCCCCGTCACCGCCGAGGCCAGGTTGCAGGTGTCGGAAAAGGGGGACACCTTATCCCCCAGGTAGGCCCCGGAGATAATGGCGCCGGCCGCGACAGGCAGCGGGATTTCCATGGCGCCGGCCACCCCCATGAGAGCCAGGCCGATGGTGCCGATGGTGCCCCAGGAGCCCAGGGCCAGGGAAACCAGGGCGCAGAGGGCCATGGATGTGAGGAGGAAAAAC
>CAJFUT010000307.1 GCA_904420255.1 uncultured Angelakisella sp.
CCCGAGAGGGGTGCTTTTTTGCATCGGGCAGGGTTCTTTCGGGTCAGAGCACCTTTTCCAGGAACTGCCTGGCCCGGTCGGATTTGGGGGTGGAGAAGAACACCTCCGGGGGGGCGTCCTCGACAAGCTGCCCCTCGTCCAGGAAACAAATCCGGTCCGCCACCTCCCGGGCAAACCCCATCTCGTGGGTCACCAGGGCCATGGTGATCCCCGTCCCCGCCAGGTCCTGGATCACCCGCAGCACCTCCTTGACCATCTCCGGGTCCAGGGCGCTGGTGGGCTCGTCAAAAAGGATGGCCTCCGGGTCCATGGCCAGGGTGCGGGCGATGGCCGCCCGCTGCTTCTGCCCGCCGGAGAGGGTGGCCGGGTAGACGTTGGCCTTGTCCACCAGCCCCACCCGCTCCAGCAGGGCCAGGCACTTCTGCTCGGCCTCCTTCTGGGGCAGCTTCCGGACGTTCACCAGGGCGTAGGTCATATTCCGCAGCACCGTCATGTGGGGGAAAAGGTTGAAGTGCTGGAACACCATCCCCACCTTCTGGCGGATCTGCTGGATGTTGGTTTTGGGGTCGGTGACGTCCACCCCGTCCACGAAGATATGCCCGGAGTCCGGCTTTTCCAGCAGGTTGATGCACCGCAGCAGGGTGCTTTTCCCGCTGCCCGAGGGGCCGATGATGGCCACCACCTCGCCGTCGCCGATCTGGAGGGACACATCCCGGAGCACCTCCAGTTTTTTGAAGCTTTTGGAAATATGCTCAACGCTGATCACTTTTGTTCACCCATCTTTCCAACTGTTTGCCCAGGGCGGAAATCGCCATCACCAGCACGTAATAAAACACCGCGGCCGTCATCAGGGGCTCGAAAGCCCGGAAGGTGTCGTTGACGATCATCTGGGCCGCCCGCAGCACATCCACCAGGCCGATGGTGGAGATGAGGGTGGTGTTTTTCATCAGGCTGATGAATTCATTGACCAGGCTGGGCATGACGCTTTTCACCGCCTGGGGGAAAATGATGTCCTTCATCATCTTCCCGTAGGGGACCCCCAGGGCCATGGCGGCCTCCCGCTGGCCCACATCCACCGCCATAATGCCGCCCCGGAGGCTTTCGGAGATATAGGCCGCCGAGTTGAAGGCGAAGGTGATGCACCCCGCCTGGAAGGCGTCGAACTCCAGGCTTTCCACCACCATGGGCAGGCCGAAGTAGACGATGAACACCTGCACCAGCAGGGGCACCCCCCGGAACACCGAGGTGTAAAAGCTGCCAATGGCCTGGACCGCCTTGATCCGGGACATTTTGATGAGGGACAGGGGGACCGCGATGACCATCCCCAGCAGCAGCGAGGCCACCGTCAGCTCCAGCGTCACCTGGAGGGAACGGAACAGGTACGGCAGGTATTTGACCATCATGCCGAAATCCAGTTGCATCTGTCAGTCAGGCTCCTTTGGTAGAGATTTGGCAGGGAAAGCTCCCTGCCTCCGGCCATCCGGCGGCAGGGAAGGTCCGTTGCGGGGGCTGCCAGGCCCTGGTCACTCCTGGATGTAATCGTCCCCCAGCCAGCTGCTGACAATGGCGTCCATGGTGCCGTCCTCCTTCATCTGGGCCAGGGCCTCGTTGAAAATGGGCACCAGCTCGCTGCCCTTGGGGAAGGCGATGTTGTAGGTGTTCAGGGAGCCCAGGTCCAGGGCCTCCACGTCGATGATGAAGTAGGTCAGCCCCTCGTTCTCCTCGCAGATGCTCTTGCAGGCGGTGGCCCCGGTGATGGCGGCGTCCACCCGGCCGATGATCACCTCCTGGGTGACGGCGGCCTGGCCGTCAAAGGTCCTGAGGGTGGTGCCCTCGATCTTCTCGATGATGTTCTCGTAGTTGGTGCCGGCGCTGCAGGCGACCGCCTTGCCGGAAAGCTGCTCCACCGAGGTGATGCCGGAATCCTCCCGCACCAGGCAGCCCACCTTGGCGGCCACATAGGGGTCGGAAAAATCCACGTTCTGGGCCCGCTCCTCGGTGTAGCTCATCCCCGAGATCACCAGGTCCGCCTGGCCCGCCTGGAGGCTGCCCACCAGGCTGGCGAAGGGCATATTGGAGATGGTGTAGGTGAAGCCCAGCTCCTGGGACAGGTGCTCCAGGATGTCGATGTCCAGGCCCTGGTACATCTCGTTGCCGTTGGCGTCCACGGTGACCGTTTCAAAGTACTTGAAATTGGCGCTCAGGGCCACCGTCAGCTCCTGGCCGGCCAGGGGCTTGGAGGCGTCGGCGGACCCCGAGGCTTCGGAGGACACCGCCTCCGAGGAGGCCGCCGCGGAGGAGGATGCCTCCCCGCCGGAACCGCAGCCCGCCAGGGCCGAAGCCCCCAGCACCGCCGCCATCAGGACGGCCATGATCTTTTTCAGCATCGTCTTTTCCATCATTCATACTCCCTTCGATTCTCCGGCGGCCCCGCTGGCCCTGCCGGTCCTGTTAAAGCATTTCCTTCTTGATTCCTTTGTGAAGAATGTTCTCGTAATCAATGTAGGGGTAAATGTCCTCCTCAAAGCAGCCGGAAAACTTCCTCAGCTCCTCCAGGGACAGGTCCTCAATGGCCTTGCCCGCGTCCTCGCAGTGAATGACAATCTGCCCCACGATGCCGTGGGCGTCCCGGAAAGGCACCCCCTTTTTCACCAGGTAGTCCGCCACCTCGGTGGCGTTGAGGAATCCCCTGCGCACCGCCTGGCGCAGCGCCTCCGGCTTGGCTTTCATGGTGCCGATCATCCGGTCCATCATCTGGAGGGAGCCGGCCACCACCCCCAGGGCGTCGTAAAAGGCGAACTTATCCTCCTGCATATCCTTGTTGTAGGAGAGGGGCAGGCCCTTCATGGCGCACAGCAGGGTCATCAGGTTGCCGTACACCCGGCCGGTCCGCCCCCGCACCAGCTCGGCGCCGTCGGGGTTCTTCTTCTGGGGCATGATGCTGGAGCCGGTGGTGTAGCGGTCGTCCAGCACCACGAAGCCGAACTCGGCGCTGGTCCAGAGCACCAGTTCCTCCGCCAGGCGGGAGAGGTGCATCATCAGGATGCTGAAATGGGCCAGGGCCTCCAGGACAAAGTCCCGGTCCGCCACCCCGTCCAGGAAATTTCTGCACGGCCCGCCGGAAAAGCCCAGGAGCCGGGCGGTGTAGGCCCGGTCGATCTCATGGGTGGTGCCGGCCAGGGCGCCGCAGCCCAGGGGGGATTCGTCCATGATCTCCAGGGCGCTTCGGAGCCGCTTTTTGTCCCGGCCCAGCATCTCCCAGTAGGCCAGCAGGTGGTGCTTCATGGTCACCACCTGGGCCCGCTGCAGGTGGGTGTACCCGGGCATGACCCACGGGTTGGCCTCGGCGGTGCGCTCCAGCGTTTCCCGGAACTGGTCGATAAGGCAAATCACCTGCCCGACCTGCTCCTTGACGTAGAGCTTCATGTCCACGTTGCACTGGTCGTTGCGGCTTCGGGCGGTGTGGAGCTTTTTGCCCACCTCCCCCACCTGGCGGATCAGGTTCAGCTCCACGAAGGTATGTACGTCCTCGTATTCCGGCCCCAGGGCCAGCTGCCCCGCCTGGAACTGCTCCCAGATGGAATGAAGCCCGTCGGTGAGGGCCTTGCCCTCCTCGGGGGTGAGCAGCCCGCATTTGACCTGCATGGCCACATGGGCCAGGCTCCCCTGGATGTCCGGGCCCACCAGCCAGTCCATTCGTCGGCCCCCGCTGTTGAACCGCTGCATCAGCTCATCCTCATCCTGCCGGAACCTTCCGCCCCACAGGCGTTTTTCATAGGC
>CAJFUT010000308.1 GCA_904420255.1 uncultured Angelakisella sp.
CCGGACAGGGGAAGGCTTTTACTGGGTGGGGGCGGCTGCCCTCCTGTGGCCCACCGACGTCCCCGGGGAGCCGGAGCCCAGCCTGGATACCATCCAGTGGGTCCAGGAGGAGCTGGCCGCCGGCTGGACCATCCGGGACCCCCAGGAGGTGGAAGCCCTCCTGGACCAGGGCCTGGGGGTCGGCTACTATTGGGAAAAGGAAGCGGACCCGGACCAGGAGAACCAGGGCTTTGTCATCACCATCCTGGGGCAGGAGCGCCTGGGGGCCAGCTTTTGGATTCCCCGGGAGGCGGCCACCGCCTCCATCCGGGAGGAGTACTCCTACCTTTGGGAGGAGGATTGACCCCGCAAAATCCAAGAAACGCCCGGCAGTTTTGCTGCCGGGCGTTTTATCACAGGACGGGTTTTCGGTGCTGCCGGGGCCTGGCCTTACTTCAGCCCCGCCAGCTTTCCCACACAGGTGACACAGACATTTTTCCCCTCAAATTCCACCAGGCTCTCGGTGCTGCCGCAAAAGACGCAGTTGGGGGCGTATTTGCGGAGGATGACCTGGCTGCCGTCCACAAAGATTTCCACATCGCTTTTGACGTCGATGTCCAGCTGGCGGCGCAGTTCAACAGGCAGAACAATCCGTCCCAGGCTGTCCACCTTCCGTATGATACCGGTCGATTTCATGTTGTCATCTCCTTTGTCTGTGATGGGAGCGAACTTTATCCACCCCAATTATATACGAAATTCTACAAAAAAACAAGGATAACGATGTCAAAAACTATAGGAAACATGAATATATATCAATGAGAAGGGCAGGCCGCGGCTGATATAGAGCCCTCCCGGCGGTACCCGGAGGGCGCCGGCCCCGGTTGTTTGGGGAAATCAGACAAATTTCCCGGATGGTTTTTGGAAAGGAAGCAAGGGCCATGATGAGCTATCTCATTGGGGGAATGATCCTTCTGGCGGTGGTGGCGGGGGGGATCGGGGACAATATGGCGGAGGTGTCCACCGCCGCCATGAACGGCTGCGGCCAGGCGGTGCAGCTGGTGATCTCCCTGACGGGCACCATCTGCCTCTGGAGCGGCGTCATGAGCATCGCGGAAAAAAGCGGCCTCACCGCCCTCCTGAGCCGGGCCTTCCGGCCCCTGAACCGCCTCCTGTTCCGGGAGCTGGACCCCGACGGCGCGGCCATGAAGGCCATCAATATGAACATGGCGGCCAACCTCCTGGGGCTGGGCAACGCCGCCACCCCCCTGGGCCTTGCCGCCATGAAGGAGCTGGACCGGCAGAACCGCCGGCCCGGCACCGCCTCCAGGGCCATGGTGACCTTTGTGGTGCTGAATACCGCCTCCCTCCAGCTCATCCCCACCACCAACGCCTACCTGCGGCTGTCGGCGGGGTCCAGAGAGCCCATGGAAATCCTTCCCGCCGTCTGGCTGGCCTCCCTGGTTTCCATCGCCGTGGGTGTGGTGATGGTGTGGGTGCTGGAAAGGAAGGGACGGGATCGGCCATGATGTCGGTGATCAGCCACTTTATTGTCCCCGTCATCATCGGGGGCATCTTTCTCTACGGCCTCTGCCGGGGGGTCAATACCTTCGACGCCTTTCTGGAGGGGGCGGCGGAGGGGCTGCGCACGGCGGCCTCCATCGCCCCGGCCCTGGTCTGCCTGCTGACGGCGGTGGCCATGTTCAAGGCCAGCGGGGCCCTGGACGTCCTCAGCTGGGCCGCCGCCCCCCTGGCGGAGGCAGTGGGCCTCCCCCGGGAGATTATCCCCCTGGCCCTGCTCCGGCCCATCTCCGGCAGCGGCGCCATGGTGCTGTTCAACGACATCCTCCAGACCTACGGCCCCGACAGCTTCATCGGGCGGGTGGCCAGCGTCCTGGAGGGCTCCACCGAAACCACCTTTTACACCATCGCCGTCTATTACGGCGCCACCCGGGTCACCCGCACCCGCCAGACCCTCCCCGCCGCCCTTTCGGCCGACCTGGCGGGGATGATCATGAGCGTCTTCGCGGTGCGGCTCTTCCTGGGGAGCTGAGGGAAAGCAGAAACGCGGCGATCCCGGGGGATCACCGCGTTTTTCTGCAAGGGGGACCTGGTCAGTCCTCCAGATAGGTGAGCATATTTTCCATGCTCCGCTTCAAATGGGCCTCCATAGAGAGGAAGGCCGCCTTCTCGTCCCGGGCCAGGATGGCCTGGACGATTTTTCGGTGCTCCTCGTGGGCCAGCTGGACATATTCCTCGTCGCTGGCGTGGGAGGCCCGGGAGGACCAGTTGAAAAGGGAGGTGACGGTGGAAAAGAGCTTTTTGTTCCCGGTCATTTTCCAGATGGTTTCGTGGAGGCGGAAGTTGCAGGCGGCGTAGTCGGAGAAGCGCCCTTCCAGGATGGCCTTCTCCGCCTCCTCAAAGGCCTGGACGATGGGGGTTAGGTCCTCCGCGCGGCAGATTTTCCGCACGGCGCAGGCCTCCAGCATGGCCCGGACCTCGTAATAATCCCGGACGCTTTGGGGGGTGACCCCCAGGACAATGGCCCCCTTGTTGGGCCGGAGCCGCACCAGCCCGTCGTTGGCCAGGATCCGCAGGGCCTCCCGCACCGGGGTGTTGGAAACCCCCAACTGCTTGGAGATCATGTCCAGGTTGATCACCTCCCCCTCCCGAAGCTCCCGGGTGAGGATGGCGTTGCGCAGGACGTGGGCCACCTGCATACTGGTGGATACAATTTGAATGGGCTTCATGTTTTCCATAAGCGAATCACCAAATCAATTTATGATATACCTGAAATCATGTAATCAACTTAGTTATTATAACATGGAAATGTCTGTGACATCAAGGGATTTCCATGATGTTCCATATTTTGTATCCAATATGGCCAAACAGTTTCTAAGAAGAAAGGCGCTTTTGCTGGAAACGACATTTTCGTATCATTCCACAAGAAACCGGGGCGAAATCCGGCAATATCCCCATGGGGGAAGGACCCGATTGGCGGAAAATCAAAACCACGCGTTAAACGCGTGGTATGCACAAGCCCTGAAAGGGCATATTACAGGCAAGCGTCTTAAGACGCACTGAATAA
>CAJFUT010000309.1 GCA_904420255.1 uncultured Angelakisella sp.
CTGGACACCGGACGCCCCGGGAAAACCATCGTGTTCCGGGCGGATATGGACGCGCTGCCCATGCCGGATGAAACGGGGGCGGAATATCAATCCACCGTCCCGGGGCGGGCCCATGCCTGCGGGCATGACGCCCACACCGCCATCCTCCTGGGGGCGGCCCACTATCTGGCGGACCACCGGGACGCCTTGAACGGGACGCTGAAGGTATTGTTTCAGCCCTCCGAAGAGGGGGGCAATCCCAGCGGCGCGCCGCTGGTGGTGAAATCCGGCGTGCTGGACGGCGCCGATTCCATTTTCGGCCTCCATGTGGACGTGGCTTATGAATGCGGCCAGGCGGCGGTCCGGTACGGCCCCCTCTATTCCGGCTCCACCATGTTTGACCTGACCATCCGGGGCCGCGGCGGGCATGGCGCCTATCCCCACCTGGCGAAAGACCCCATTATCGTGGCCAGCCAAATCATCAACGACGCCCAGACAATCGTCAGCCGGGACACCTCCCCCATCGCCTCCTCGGTCATCTCCTTCTGCACCATAAAGGCCGGGGAGGCCAGGAACGTCATTCCCGACACCGCCTTCCTGGGCGGCACCACCAGGGCTCTGGACCAGGAGGTCATGGACCGCAACATCCGGATGCTGGAGCGGACGGTGGCAAAAATCTGCGAGCTCCACGACTGCCAGTATGAGCTGGACCACAGGATCCTGACCCCGGTGCTGGTGAACGACGCGGCCTGCACCAGAATCGTGGAGGAATCCGCGGTCAGCCTTTTGGGGCGTGACCATGTCATTTGCCAGCCCTTCGCGGAGATGGGCGCGGAGGACTTCGCCTTCTATCAGGAGGTGGCCCCCAGCAGCTTCTTTATCCTGGGCGTTGCCAACCGGGAGCGGGGGATCACCCATTACGAACATCACTCCAAATTTGACATTGACGAGCGCGCATTGGCCATTGGCGCGGGGATTTTCGCGGGGATCGCCCAGCTGTGCCTGGGCTGACCCTCCCCTGGCCTGGCGCCGCCGCCAAAAGCCGCGCCCCTTCCCCTGTATGGGGAAGAGGCGCGGCTTTTTCATCCCAATATTCTCCCAGGGGGCATATCCTTGGAGCGGGAAGGAGTCAGGCCTTGTTCACCAGCAGCTCTCCGGCCCGGTAGACCCGGCGCACATTGTCCAGGGCGTTGATGTCCTGGGACGGGTCGCCCTCCACCAGCAGCAGGTCGGCGCAGTAGCCCTCGGCCACAAGGCCGATCTCGTCGTCCATCTCCAGGATCTTGGCGCCGTTGCTGGTGGCGCACTGGATGGCCTCCAGGTTTGTCAGGCCGTAGCGCACAAAGGTTTTGATTTCTTCCTGGAGCGGGGTGATGAACATTTCCGGGAAACAGATATCGGTGCCCGTGGCCACCAGAATGCCCATCCTGTAGTTCCGCAGGAAATTGCGGCGGTAGCCCTCCACCGTATCCTCCAGGAACTTGATGCCTGCCAGGTCGGCCTTGGTGGGGTTGGGGGTGACGCGCTTCATATAATCCACCGAGTTCTCGTAGACGTAGATGGTGGGCACCCAGGCCAGGCCCTTCTCGATGGCCTTTCTGCACAGGTCCTCCTCCAGGTAGGCTCCGTGCTCGATGGAATCAAAGCCGGCCTCCACGGCCCAGGACACCGACTGCTCGTTGCCGGCATGGATGGCGTATTTGCGGCCCAGGCGGTGGGCCTCGTCGGTAACCGCGCACAGCTCCTCCAGGGTGAACTCGCTGAAATGGCCCCGGTGGCTGTCCATCACCTTGATCCAGTCCGCGCCCTCCTTCACGTTGCTGCGCACGGCGTGGCGCAGGTTCCAGGGGCCGTCCACCTCGATCTTGGCCACCTCGCCGGTGGAGCCATGGCCGCCGGTGCGGGTGAGGCTGCGCTCACAGGTGATGTAGCGGGGGCCCTTGATGAAGCCCTTGCGGTAGCCGCCCCGGACGGCGGCGCCGATGCCCTTGGCCTCCCCCACCCCCCGCAGGGTGGTGATGCCCACACCCAAAGCGTCCTGGAGGTGCTTGTACACCATCAGCATCAGGTAGGCGGGGTTCTCCTGCATCTCCTGCTTTTCCGGGCGGCGGTACAGCCCGCTGATGTGCACGTGCATATCAATCAGGCCCGGCAGCAGCGTGCAGCCGTCCATGGTTTCCACGGGGGCGTCCGGCCAGCGGGCCGTCAGCCCGGACAATTCGCCCACAGCGGCAATCCGGCTGCCCTCCAGGGCAACGGCGCCGTTTTCCAGCACGGTTTTGCCGTCGCCGGTGATGATGCGGTCTGCCTTGATGATCTTCATAACTGTCTTCACGCTTCCTTTCTTCTGCAC
>CAJFUT010000310.1 GCA_904420255.1 uncultured Angelakisella sp.
ATCAGCTGCGTCGGGGCCTCGATCCTCCAGACCAACTTCGGGGCGGTCCGGATGATCGACCTGAACCTGGCCACCGACCACCAGCAGACCCTCCACGCCATTATGTTCATCCCCAAAACCGCTTCCGCGGAAAACAAGCTCCCGGTGGTGATCACCAGCCACGGCTGGCTCAACAGCGCCGAGGTCCAGGACGCCGCCAGCATCGAGCTTTCCCGCCGCGGGGTGGTAGTCATCGCCATGGACGCCTACAGCCACGGCATGTCCAGCAACATCTACGATCCTGAGGGCCGCTCCACACAGGCCTCCAAGGACGCCATGGGCATGATCGCCCTGGTGGAATATGTCTCCAGCGGCGTGCTGGACTACATCGATACCAGCCGCATCGGCGTCATGGGCCACTCCATGGGCGGCGCCAATTCCTTCTACACCATCCGCCACTATGGCCGGCTCTACAAGGCCGCCATTGAGGAAGCCCAGGATCCCGCCTCCGACGGCGGCGCCGAGATCACCGAGGAGGAGCAGGCCTACGCCGATTCCCTGAACAAGGTCTACGCCGCCTTCCCCACCGGCGCCAAGCCCACCTACCAGGACGGCCGCTGGGAGGAGATCTTCTGCAACGTCGGCGTCCTCTACGGCGGCTATGAAGAGGGCGGCTACAGCTCCACCACCGGCACCGCCGATATCTCCGGCGGGGCCCTGGAGAGCCTGGAGATGATGAACTTCAACCTCAAGGAAGGGGAGGAGCCCATCACTTCCGTGGAGCTGGGCAAGTACTACGGCAGCAAGGAGGACGGCACCCTCCGGGTCCTCTACCAGCCGGAAGTGACCCACCCCTGGATCCACTTCTCCACCCGGGCCACCGCCAACGTCATCGAGTACTTTGACTATGTCTTCGATCTGGACGACACCCTGGGCCAGAACAACCAGATCTGGAACATCAAAGAGGCGTTCAACTTCCTGGGCCTCATCGGCATCTTCCTGCTCCTGGTGCCCATGGCGGAACTGCTGATGAAAGTCCCCTGCTTCGCCGAGCTGAAGAAGCCCTGCCCGCCGAAGCTCCCCGCCCTCACCGCCAGCGGCAAAAAGCTCTTCTGGGGCGGCTGGCTCCTCTGCGGCGCCGTTTCCTTCGTCACCGCCGTCCTGTCCATGCCGGTTTACCGGGCCATCTTCGCCGACACGGTGGCCGGCAAGCCCAGCGTTTTCTTCGCCGCTTCCACCACCAACTGCATTATGGTCTGGACCTTGTTCAACGCCGTTTTCGGGATGTTCTGGTTCTGGTTCATCTATAAGAAGGTGAACAGCAAAAACGGCGTCACCATGGAGATGATCGGCTGGAAGATCACCGGCCGGGAGCTCCTCAAGACCATCGGCCTGGCCCTCACCATCGTTACCATCGTCTATACCATTATCGCCGGGGCCCGGTGGCTCTTCTTCACCGACTTCCGCATCTGGACCCCCGCTCTCAAGACCTTCCGCCCCGACAAGCTCATCCAGCTTGTGGGCTACTTCCCGGTCTTCTTCCTCTTCTACCTGGCCAACTCCCTTTTGGTCAACGGCGCCATGCGGGTGGACGGGATGAGCGAACGGAAGAACCTCTTTATCTGCGGCCTGGGGAACATCCTGGGCGCCACCCTCCTCTGGGCCATCCAGTACGGCAAGCTCCTGGCCACCGGCACCGTCCTCTGGGGCCCCGAGTGGATCGACGTCCTGGTAATCGCCTTCTGCATCCCCCAGCTCTTTGTGGCCGCCTACCTGGGCCGGTACTTCTTCAAGGCCACCGGCAAAGTCTGGCTCGGCGCCATGGTCAACAGCTCCATCATGCTGATGATGGGTGTCATGCACAACTGCATCACCGGTATCTTCGTCTGACCGATCCGGCAGCCACACTACTTTCTCCCTCGCCAGGGGCGCCTCTCCGGCGGAGAGGCGCCCCTCTTTTTCCCAAATATCTTGCAATTTCTGGATATTTTCCCTATACTGAAAGGGAATCTTTGAAATGGAGGACGGCACATGAAGCTGGAATGGCTGCGGGAATACCGGGAACTGGTGGAAAAAATGATCAAATTTGGGAACCGCTACGCCAGCCAGTACCAAAAGGAGCAGTCCTTCGGCACCCCGGTTCCCTTCTCCCCCTCCCAGCTCCAGGTGATGGAATACATCCTGGAAAACGAAGAAAAGAACCAGAGCATGGTGGAAATCGCCGCCCGGCTGGGGATCTCCCCCAGCGCCTTCTCCAAAAACGTCAAGAAGATGGAGGAAAAAGGGCTGCTGGAGCGCTACCACACCACCAGCAACCGGAAAAACATCATCGTCAAGGTCTCCCCCCTGGGGAAAGAGGTCTACGCCGCCTATTCCCGCTACGCCCTGGAACACCTTTTCGGGCCGCTTTTCCAGCTCCTGGACGACATCCCCCCGGAGGAGATCTCCCGCTTTGCCAAGGCCATAGACCTTTGGTGTGAGCTCTCCTCCAACTCCCGGAAGCCGGAGGATCCCGACCACCTGATCAAAATCAACTGACCCAAACAGCCAAGGGCCCCGGCTTGCGCCGGGGCCCTTGATTTCATCTTCACCCGTTGTCGCTGGCGATGTCGATGAGGTATTTGTGGATCTGGATTTTATACTGTTCGTATAATCCCATCTCGGTATACAGGTC
>CAJFUT010000311.1 GCA_904420255.1 uncultured Angelakisella sp.
CTGGGATTTCCGCCTCAGCGAGGAGGAGATGGCCGCCATCGGCGCCCTTGACCTGGGCCGCAGCGAGATCATCGACCACAGCACCGCCGAGAGGGCAAAGTTCCTGAACGGCTGGAAGATCCATGACTGAAAACAACGGAGGGAAGGCTTAACGCGGAAGGTATAGTCGTCCCTGCCAAAATCCCCACGGGTATTTCTATGAAAAACAGACAAATGGACTATTGACATTATTTTCTTCCTGGAGTAAAATTTATTCGCTTTCGAACAATTTTGCGGAGGGCCACAGCCCGTGGGGAAAGGGGGGAACGTCGATGGAAAAGGATTGTGGGGTCTGGATCAATATCCTGTCCCACAAGCTGAAAAAGCGTATGAACGCCAATATGCAGAGCCTGGGCCTGACTGGAATGCAGAGCCATATCATCCACTATGTCCTGGTGAAATCCGCCGAAGGGCCGGTGTTCCAGCGGGATTTGGAGCGCACCTTCGGCCTGAGCCGCTCCACGGCCACAGGAATGCTGCAGCTGATGGAGAAGAACGGCCTGATCCTGCGGGAGAGCGTGGCCAGCGACGCCCGGCTGAAAAGCCTGATCCTGACGGAAAAGGCGGTTCATCTTGATGAGCAGGTCCGGGAATATCTGCACCAAACCGAACAGTGCCTGACCCAGGGCCTTTCCAGGGCGCAGCTTGCGCTGTTCCTGGAAACCGCGGAACGGATGTCCGCCAATCTGGATATCCAGCTTGCCTGCGGCAGGTCTACGGCAAGCTAAAAGGAGGAATGTGACACTATGGTAAAAACTCTGGCTCGCAGCATCCGCGAGTATAAGAAGCCGGCCATTCTGACGCCGCTTTTGGTGACAGTGGAGGTGGTGCTGGAATGCATCATCCCCTTCACCATCGCCAACCTGGTCAACCAGATGCAGGCGGGCTGCGGCATGGACGTCATCGTCAATTACGGCGTCCAGCTGGTGGTGATGGCTGTGCTGTCCCTGATTTTCGGCGTGGCGGCGGGGAACGCCTGCGCCACCGCCTCCACCGGCTTTGCCAAGAACCTGCGGCAGGATATGTTCTACCGCATCCAGGATTATTCCTTTGAGAACATCGACAAGTTCTCGGTGTCCAGCCTGGTCACCCGGATGACCACCGACGTGGTGAACGTCCAGATGTCCTTCATGATGATCATCCGGGTGGCCATCCGCGGCCCCCTGATGCTGATTTTCTCCTTCATCATGGGCTTTGCCATGGGCGGGCGCCTGGCCATGATCTTCCTGGTCACCATCCCCCTGCTGGGCATCGGCCTGGTGCTGGTGATCCGGGCAGCCACCCCCATTTTCCGCCGGGTGTTCCGCAAGTACGACGCCCTCAACGACTCGGTCCAGGAGAACGTCCAGGCCATGCGGGTGGTGAAAAGCTACGTCCGGGAGGAGTATGAGAAGAAGAAATTCGCCGCCGCCGCCGAGGACGTCTGCCGGGACTTCACCCGGGCCGAGCGCATCATGGCCCTCAATAACCCCATGATGCAGTTCTGCGTCTATTCCGGCATGGCCTTTGTCCTTTCCTTCGGCTCCTACGCTGTCATCAGCAGCCAGGGCCTGGAGGTCAATGTGGGCCAGATGTCCGCCATCCTCACCTACAGCTTCCAGATCCTCATGAGCCTCATGATGCTCTCCATGGTGTTCGTCATGATCACCATGTCCATGGAGTCCGCCGAGCGTATTGTGGAGGTTCTCACCGAGCGGAGCAGCCTCACCAGCCCGGAGAACGCCGTCACCGAGGTGAAGGACGGCTCCATCGACTTCGACAACGTCAGCTTCAAGTATTCCCGGAAGGCCGAGCGGATGGCCCTGGCCGATGTGGACCTCCACATCAAATCCGGCGAGGTCATCGGCATCCTGGGGGGCACCGGCTCCTCCAAGTCCACCCTGGTGCAGCTTATCCCCCGCCTCTACGACGTCACCGAGGGCTCGGTGAAGGTGGGCGGCGTGGATGTCCGCCGGTACGACCTGGACACCCTGCGCAACAATGTGGCGGTGGTGCTCCAGAAGAACGTGCTTTTTTCCGGCACCATCAAGGATAACCTCCGCTGGGGCAACCCCGACGCCACCGATGAGGAAATGGCGGAAGCCTGCCGCCTGGCCCAGGCCGACGAGTTCATCCAGCAGTTCCCGGACAAGTACGACACCTGGATCGAGCAGGGGGGCACCAACGTTTCCGGCGGCCAGAAGCAGCGGCTCTGCATCGCCCGGGCGCTGCTGAAAAAGCCCAAGGTGCTGATCCTGGACGACTCCACCAGCGCCGTGGATACCCGCACCGACGCCCTGATCCGCCAGGGCTTCCGGGAGTTCATCCCCGAAACCACCAAGATCATCATCGCCCAGCGGGTGGCCTCGGTGGAGGACGCCGACCGCATCGTCGTCATGGACGGCGGGCGGATCGCCGCCATCGGCAGCCACGAGGAACTGATGAAAACCAGCGAGATTTACCGGGAGGTCTACACCTCCCAGAACAAGGGAGGTGAGGAAAATGGCGAAGAATAATCAGACCAGCGCCGCCCCCGCCACCACCCCCCGGGGCCAGCGGGCCCCCAAGGGGGTGCTGCGCCGGCTGCTGCGCACCCTCTTTGAATTCTATCCCGTGCTGCTGCCGGTGGCCATTGTGTGCATCCTCATCAACGCCATCGTCAGCGCCGCGCCCGCGGTGTTCATGCAGAATATCATCGCCATTGTGGACGAAAGCTTTGCCGCCGGGGATTGGTCCGCCGTATCCGGCCGGATCCTGGGCCTGGTGAGCATCCTGGTGACGATGTATGTCGTCAGCCTCATCGCCGGCTTCAGCTACACCCAGAT
The DNA here is from genome assembly GCA_904420255.1 of uncultured Angelakisella sp. GTDB lineage: Bacteria > Bacillota > Clostridia > Oscillospirales > Ruminococcaceae > Angelakisella. The sequence continues at coordinate 2,844 of CAJFUT010000311.1, forward strand.
GATGGCCGTCATCACCCAGGGCTCCCTGAAAAAGATGCGGGAGAAAATGTTCGACCATATGCAGGACCTGCCCATCAAGTACTTTGATACCAACGGCCACGGCGACATCATGAGCTATTACACCAACGACGTGGACACCCTCCGCCAGCTCATCAGCCAGAGCCTGCCCCAGATGATGATTTCCGGGGTGACCCTGCTGACGGTGTTCTGCATCATGATGTACTACAGCGTGATCCTGGGCCTGCTGGTGGTGGCCGGCGTCATCTGCATGGTCCTGGCGGCCCGCTATATCACCAGCCACTCCTCCAAGTACTTCCTCCGCCAGCAGGTGACCATCGCCAAGGCCGAGGCCTTCATGGAGGAGATGATGACCGGCCAGAAGGTCATCAAGGTGTTCTGCCACGAGGAGGGCGCCAAGGCCGACTTTGACAAGGTCAACGGCGAGATTTTCTTCAACGCCCGCAACGGCAACCGCTTCGCCAATATCCTCATGCCCCTGCTGGGCAACGTCGGCAACGTGATGTATGTGGTGGTGGCCCTGGTGGGCGGCGCCCTGATGCTTTCCGGCGCCCCCAACATCAGCATCTCCGGCATGGCTTTCAGCATCAGCATCGTGGTGCCCTTCCTCAATATGACCAAGCAGTTCGCCGGGGCCATCGGCCAGGTGTCCAACCAGGTGAATATGGTCATCATGGGCCTTGCCGGCGCCCACCGCATCTTCGCCCTGCTGGACCAGGAGCCGGAGGCCGACGAGGGCTATGTCACCCTGGTGAACGCCAGGGAGAACGCCGACGGCACCCTCACCGAGTGCAAGGAACGCACCAACGTCTGGGCCTGGAAGTACCCCCACCACGACGGCACCGTCACCTACACCCGGCTCCAGGGGGACGTGCGGTTCTATGACGTCAACTTCGGCTATACCCCGGAGAAGATGGTCCTCCACGACATCTCCCTCTACGCCAAGCCCGGCCAGAAGGTGGCCTTTGTGGGCTCCACCGGCGCGGGGAAAACCACCATCACCAACCTCATCAACCGCTTCTACGACATCAACGACGGCAAAATCCGCTACGACGGCATCAACATCGAGAAGATCAAAAAGGCGGACCTGCGCCGCAGCCTGGGCATCGTCCTCCAGGATACCAACCTGTTCACCGGCACGGTGATGGAGAATATCCGATACGGAAACCTGGAGGCCCACGACGAAGAGTGCATCGCCGCGGCAAAGCTGGCCGGCGCCGAC
>CAJFUT010000312.1 GCA_904420255.1 uncultured Angelakisella sp.
ACGGCCCATACCACAAGCGGCAGGCGCTTGTGGTAAAATAACCTTGGAAAGGTTATTTTACCTTTCTCCAGAGCCCTTTTCCCCGTCCCCTCCGGGGACAACCGGAAAAGACGGCCTGTCCCAAAGGCCCCGCGCCTGGGGGAAACAAAAACCACCTTTATGCCGGGCCCTGCCCGGTTTCTGCACAAGGAAGGAGCGATGATTTATGAAGATGATCCTGGCCATCGTGTCCAACGACGACAGCTCCAACGTGTCCCGCAGCCTCACCAAGGCCAAGTACTCGGTGACCCGCCTGGCCACCACCGGCGGGTTCCTCATGGCCGGCAACACCACCCTCCTCATCGGCGTGGAGGACGACAAGGTGGACGACGTGCTCCACATCATCGGGGAGAACTCCCGCAAGCGCACCAAAATGGTGCCCTCCACCGCCTCCTTCAGCGCGGGGATGTACGCCGGGATGCCGGTCCAGGTGACGGTGGGCGGCGCCACCATCTTTGTCATGGGCGTGGAACGGTTCGAGAAGGTCTGATGGGAGAGCCGCTGAACCGCCCCGTCCCCCTGCCCCAGCCCCTCCTTTCCATGGTCCGGGAGGACCGCCTGGTCCACGGCCTCTGCCTGGAGGGGGAGCCGGGGAGCGGGCGCGCCGCCCTGGCCCTTTCCCTGGCGGGGGCCATCCTCTGCCAGCGGCAGCGGGGGGAGATGTGCGGGGAATGCACCCCCTGCCGCAAGGTGCTGGCGGGGGTCCACAGCGACGTCATCCTGACGGACGGCGCTAAGGACCCGGAGAGCTTCAAGGTCCGGCCCATGCGGGAGCTGCGGGCCGCCGCCTACCAGGGCCCCAGCGAGGGCCGGGCCAAGGTGTTCATCCTGGCCTCGGCCCAGCTCCTTTCCCGGGAGAGCCAGAATATCCTTCTGAAGGTCATCGAGGAGCCCCCGGAGGACACCTTTTTCATCTTCACCTGCGACAACAAATACAAGCTCCTTCCCACCGTCCTCAGCCGGCTGGTGACGGTGGCCGTCCCCCCTGTGGGGGAGGAGGAGTGTGCCCGGCTCCTGGAGGAGCGGGTCCCGGGGAAGGCCCCGGAGGAATACCGGGAGGCCGCCCTGCTCTGCTGCGGCAGCCCCGGGGTGGGGGAGGAGATCCTCACCCAGCCTCAGGCCGCGAAAAGGGCCCGGGCCGCCCGGAGCCTGGTGGAGGCCATGGCCGCCCGGGACGCCTACGGGGCCATGGCGGCGGCCACCCCTTTTGAAAAGAGCCGGAGCGAATACGCCGCCCTGCTGGAAACGGCGGCGAGGCTTGCCGCGGCGCCCCGGCTCCTGGAGGAGAAGGGGATTCCGCCGGCCCGGGGAGCCGCCCTGCGGGAGCGGCTGCTGACGGCGGCGGAGCGCAATCAGCAGAACGGCTATCTGCCCCTGATCACCGCGCTGCTGGGGGTCGGCTGACCCCCGGCGGCAGCTGAATATTTGGAGGAGCCCATGGCGGAAATTATCGGCGTCAGATTCAAGGACGCAGGAAAAATCTATTATTTTGACCCGGTGGGGGAGAAGTTTTCCCTGGACGAGCTGGTGGTGGTGGAAACCTCCCGGGGGGTGGAGTGCGGCACCGTGGCCCTGGAAAACCGGGAGGTCCAGGACGAAAGCGTCGTCAAGCCCCTGAAAAAGGTGGTGCGCCGGGCCACCAGGGAGGACCGCCGGCGCATCGAGGACAACCGCGCCAAGGAGAAGCGGGCCTACCGCATCTGCCAGGAGAAGATCGCCAAGAACGGCCTGGAGATGAAGCTGGTGGGGGTGGAGTACGCCTTCGACAACAGCAAGATCCTTTTTTACTTCACCGCCGACGGCCGGGTGGATTTCCGGGAGCTGGTGAAGGACCTGGCCTCGGTGTTCCGCACCCGCATCGAGCTGCGCCAGATCGGCGTCCGGGACGAGGCCAAGATGCTGGGGGGGCTGGGCATCTGCGGGCGCCCCTTCTGCTGCTCCTCCTTCCTGGGGGAATTCCAGCCGGTTTCCATCAAGATGGCCAAGGAGCAGGGGCTTTCCCTCAATCCCACCAAGATTTCCGGCACCTGCGGCCGGCTCATGTGCTGCCTCAAATACGAGCAGCCCGCCTATGAGGAGCTGCTGCGGACCACCCCCAAGGCCGGCTCCACCGTCAATACCCCCGACGGCAAGGGCGTGGTCACCGAGGTGAGCCTCCTCACCGGCCAGCTGAAGGTCCATCTCCTTTCCAGCGCCGAGGGGGCGGTTTCGGTCTACAGCAAAAAGGATGTGAAGCTCCTCAAGGACCCTCCGGGCAAGGGGGAGCAGAAGAACGGCGGCAAAAAGGAGGGCTCCAAGGGGGGCCAGAAGGGGGCCCGGCCCGCCGGGGCGGAAGCTGAAAATTTGTAAAGCCAATGTAAATCATCAAAAAAAGCGGTTGCATTTTCCCCGGTTTATGCTAAAATGAGGGTAAACCAAAAGGGAGGTGTATTGACATGGCATATGTGATTAGCGACGAGTGCATCAGCTGCGGCAGCTGCGAGGGTGAGTGCCCTGTGGGCGCGATTTCTCAGGGGAGCGATCATTACGAGATCAACCCCGACGCCTGCATCGACTGCGGCACCTGCGCCGGTGTCTGCCCCACCGGCGCCATCAAGGAGGGCTGAGCCCCTCCGGCCAAAGGGCCAAGCAAAAGAACCGCCTTTGGGCGGTTCTTTTTGTTTGGCCGGGCGGCGCCCGCGGGCCCGCTTGACAGAGGCGGGAGGAAATTTTATACTAAACTTGTCTGTGGAAAGGGCAGCGGCACACCGCCGGGAAAAGAAAGGAGCGCCTCGAGATATGTTCAAAAAGAATCTGGGAAGCATCATTCAGATGGGTGAAAGCGACGAGGAAACGGCTGTCCCGGAGGCGGTCCCCGCCGAGCCGGAGCCTGTGGCGATGGACGAGGATGTCTGGGCCAGCGAGGAGGAAAAGGCCGCCAAACGCGCCCTCCAGGAAAAGACCAGCGTCATCGGGGAGACGGCCGCCTTCACGGGGGACCTGGCGGCCAAGGGCCCCGTGGTGGTCAAGGGCTCGGTGGAAGGGAATATCTCCTGCGAGGACAAGGTGACCATCGCGGGGACGGTGACGGGGAATATCACCGGCAAAAGCGTCCAGGTGGAGGCCGGCGGCAGGGTCCGGGGAAATATTGCCGCCTCCGACGACCTGCGGCTGGAGGCGGGGGCCTCGGTGGAGGGGGACCTCGCCGGCCGGGAGATCGGCCTGGAGGGCGCCCTGGCGGGGAATGTCAGCTGCAGCGGCAGCCTGACCCTGGGGCCCGGCAGCACCGTCACCGGCGATATTTCCACCAAGGACCTCACCACCGCCCTGGGCGCCAGGGTCAACGGCAGGGTGGAAATGCAGGAATGACCTCAGGGACGTTTTGCCTATGAAGTGCCCGGGGCGGCAGGCCCCGGAGGCAGGCGGCGGGGAAGCGGACAGGCTTCCCCGCCGCTTTTGAAGGAAAGGAAGCAGTTATGGATTTGATACAGCAGCTGGCCCGGGAGCTGAACCTCCGGGAAAGCCAGGTGGAGGCGGCGGTCCGCCTCATCGACGAGGGCAACACCATCCCCTTTATCGCCCGGTACCGCAAGGAGGCCACCGGCAGCCTGGACGACGCCGCCCTCCGGGACCTGGACGACCGCCTCTCCTACCTGCGGAACCTGGAGAAGCGCCGGGAGGAGGTCCTTTCCTCCATCGAGGGCCAGGGGAAGCTGACCCCGGAGCTGGCGGCGGCCATCGCCGGGGCCGCCACCCTGGCGGAGGTGGAGGACCTCTACCGCCCCTATAAGCAGAAGCGCCGCACCCGGGCCAGCGTCGCCCGGGAGAAGGGGCTGGAGCCCCTGGCGGCGGCCATCTCCGCCCAGGATACCCTGGCGGAGCCCCTGGCCCTGGCGGGGGATTACCTGGACGGGGAAAAGGGGGTGAACACCCCCGAGGAGGCCCTCCAGGGGGCCATGGACATCATCGCCGAGGACCTTTCCGACAGCGCCGCCATCCGGGGGGACCTGCGGCGGCTCATCCAGCGGGAGGCCCTGGTGGTTTCCGCCGGGGAGGGGGAGGAGAACGGCACCTACGCCATGTACCGGGATTTCTCCGAGCCGGTTGGGAAAATCGCCCCCCACCGGGTGCTGGCCATCAACCGGGGGGTGAAGGAGGGGGCCCTCCGGGCTTCCATCCAGCTGGAGGAGGAGCGGGCGGTGGCGGCCATCTGCCGTCGGGCGGTGAAGGCCAAGAACCCCTGCGCCCGGGCGGTGGAGGCCGCTGCCCGGGATAGCTGGAAGCGGCTCATCGCCCCCTCCATGGAAAACGAAACCTTCTCCAGCCTCTTTGAGGCCGCCAGCGAGCAGGCCATCAAGGTCTTTGCCGAAAACCTCCACCACCTGCTGATGCAGCCCCCGGTGAAGGGGCGGGTGGTGCTGGGGCTGGACCCCGGCTACCGCAACGGCTGCAAGCTGGCGGTGGTGGACCCCACCGGCAAGGTGCTGGATACCGCCGTCATCTACCCCACCCAGCCCTATAACCGGGTGGAGGAGGCCAAACGGAAGCTGACCGCCCTCATCAAGAAGCACAAGGTCACCGTCATCGCCATCGGCAACGGCACCGCCAGCCGGGAATCGGAGCAGCTGACGGCCCAGCTCATCCGGGAGCTGGGCCCCGGCTGGGAGCCCCCGGTGAGCTATGTGGTGGTGAGCGAGGCGGGGGCCTCGGTCTACTCCGCCAGCAAGCTGGCCAGCGAGGAGTTCCCCCAGTTTGACGTCAACCTCCGCAGCGCCGTTTCCATCGCCCGGCGGCTCCAGGACCCCCTGGCGGAGCTGGTGAAGATCGACCCCAAGGCCATCGGCATCGGCCAGTACCAGCACGATATGCCCCCGGCCCGGCTGGAAAGCGCCCTGGGGGGCGTGGTGGAAAGCTGCGTCAACTCGGTGGGGGTGGACCTGAATACCGCCAGCGTCAGCCTCCTCCAGTATGTGGCGGGGATCAATTCTGCCATCGCCAAAAATATTGTGGCCTGGCGGGAAGAGAACGGGAGCTTTTCCTCCCGGAGCCAGCTTCTGAAGGTGCCCAAGCTGGGGAAAAAGACCTTTGAGCAGTGCGCCGGCTTCCTGCGGATCCCCGGGGCGGAAAATCCCCTGGACGCCACCGCCGTCCACCCGGAAAGCTACAAGGCCGCCCGGGCCCTCCTGGAGGAGTGCGGCCACAGCCTCCGGGAGATCGGCACCAGCGCCCTCCGGGGGCTGCCCCAGGCGGTGGAGCAGAAGGGGCTGGGAGCCCTGGCCCAGGGCCTGGGGGTGGGGGAGCCCACGGTGCGGGACATTGTGGAGGAGCTGCTGAAGCCGGGGCGGGACCCCCGGGACCAGCTCCCCCCGCCCCTGCTGCGCACCGACGTCATGGAGCTCAAGGATTTGAAGCCGGAGATGGTCCTCACCGGCACCGTCCGCAACGTCCTGGACTTTGGCGCCTTTGTGGACATCGGGGTCCATGAGGACGGCCTGGTCCACATCAGCCAGCTGGCGGACCGCTTTGTCAAGCACCCCGGCCAGGTGGTGAAGGTGGGGGACGTGGTGAAGGTGAAGGTGCTGGAGGTGGACCTCCGGCGGAAGCGCATCTCCCTCACCATGAAAGGCGTCCCCCAGGGATAAGGCAAAATTTGTAGAATTTTATCAGATTTATACTAACTGGATATATTTTGCTTCTGGTCAACCTATTGATATTTGTATATATTCAAAGATTTATACAAATTGGAAATCCCCCGCCCAAAAGGAACGGGGGATTCTTCTTTCTGCTGCGCAGCGGCCGGGCTCACCCGGCGTTGATCATGTTGGCCGCGCCCAGGGCCGCCACCGCCCCGTCCGCCGCGGCGGTGATGATCTGGCGCACCTCCTTGGTGCGGGTGTCCCCGGCGGCGAAAACCCCAGGCAGGTTGGTGCGGCAGTCCTCCCCGGCCTTGATGTACCCGGCGGGGTCCAGCTCCAGCTGGCCGGCGAAGGCCTGGTTATCCGGGGCGAGGCCCACGGCGATGAACACCCCCGCCACCGGCAGGCGGGAGGCTTCCCCGGTGAGGACATTTTTCAGCCGGATCCCCTCCACCCTGGGGTTGCCGTAAATCTCCTCCACCACCGAGTGGTAATGGATGACGATGTTTTCCCGGGCCAGCACCGAATCCACCAGAATCTGGCTCCCCCGGAACTGGTCCCGGCGGTGGATCAGGTGGACGGTGGAGCAGTTGTTGGCCAGGAAAAGGGCGTCCTCCAGGGCGGTGTTGCCCCCGCCCACAATGGCCACCTCCCGGCCCTTGAAGAAGGCCCCGTCACAGGTGGCGCAGTAGGAAACCCCTTTGCCCGAGAGGACCTCCTCCCCGGGGCAGCCCAGGGTGCGGCGCTTGGCCCCGTTGGCGATGATCACCGCCCTGGCCTCGTAGGTTTCGTGGGGGGTGGTCACTACCTTGGGGTCGGCGTCCAGGCGGTAGGAAACCGGCTCCTCCAGGCGGATCTCCACCCCCAGGTTGGTCACCTGGTTATAGAGGGCCATGGCCAGGTCCACCCCGGTGATGTTCAGGATGCCGGGGTAATTTTCCACCTCGGGGGTGTTGGTCACCTGGCCGCCGTAGATGGAGCGTTCCAGCACCACGGGGACAAGGCCGGCCCGTTTGGCGTAGAGGGCGGCGGAAAGCCCGGCGGGGCCGCCCCCCAGGATGAGGATATCACATTTCATGGCAAAGCCTCCTTTTTGGATCCTTTGCCCTTATTGTACCCGTTCCCGGCGGCGGATGCAAGGCGGGCGGGGCGATTGACGCTCCCCGCCGGGGCGTGTATACTGGGAATCAGGAAAGGAGATGGGGAAATGAAGGACTTGGCCCAGTGCAGGAAGGAAATCGATGAGGTGGACCGGCAGCTCCTCCGGCTCTTTGAGGAGCGGATGGCCCTCTGCCGGGAGGTGGCGCGGTATAAAAGGGCCCACGGCCTGCCCACCCTGGACGCCTCCCGGGAGGAGGCGGTGCTGGCGGCCCTGGCGGGCAAGACCGCCCCGGAGCTGCTCCCCTATGCCCGGAAGCTCTGGCGCGTGCTGATGGACCTCTCCAAGGAATTCCAGGACCAGGGGGGAATTTCCCCTTGACATTTCCCCGGGGGCGGCATATAATGCTCTTAAACCGAGGAAGCGGAGATAAAACCAGGCACGACCCCACAGAGAGCCGGCGGCGCTGAGAGCCCGGCGGGAAACGATCTGGACAAATGGACCGCGGAGGGCGGGGGTGAAAGGCAGTCTGCCGAGTATGTCCCGACGGGGGGCGCCCGTTACAGAGCCGGGGATGTGTTGGCATCCTGCTGAGAGGCTGCGGCCGAAAGCCGCGGCAAACAAGGTGGCACCGCAGATTTGACGTCTGTCCTTGTTCCCGAAAGGGAAAGGACGGGCGTTTTTTTATTCCTCTATTCCGGGGAAGGGACGCCACGTACGGCCACTCCAACAGGTGGAACGCCCGCCGGGCAGGCCCCGGCAGAATTGAAGAATGGAGTAACCGACGATGAAAAAGCTGCTTTCCCTTTTCCTCTGCGCCGCGATGATCCTGGCCCTGGCGGGCTGCGCCCAGGGGGGCTCCTCCTCCCAGGAATCCGCCCAGGGGGAGGCCGCCCCGGAGGGGGCGAAGGAAGTGACGGTGGGCCTCATCCAGCTGATGGAGCATCCCTCCCTGGATGAGATTCGCGCCGCCATCAAGGCCCGGATCCAGGAGCGGGCCGGCGAGTACGGCCTCTCGGTGGAGGTCCAGTACCAGAACGCCCAGAACGACACCAGCACCATCAACACCATCTGCCAGCAGTTTGTGGCCAACGGGGTGGACGCCATTGTGGCCATCGCCACCCCCGCCGCCCAGGGGGCCGCCGCCGCGGCCCAGAACACCGGTATCCCCATCATCTTCAGCGCCGTCACCGACCCGGCCGCCGCCGGCCTGGTGGAGAACCTCACGGCCCCAGAGGGGAACGTCACCGGCACCTCCGACGCCATCCCGGTGGAGAAAATTTTCTCCCTGGCCGCCGAGCTGACCCCCGATGTGAAAAGCTTCGGCCTCATCTACAACACCAGCGAGGTGAACAGCCTCTCGGTGATCGAGGAAACCAAAGCCTACCTGGACGGCCAGGGCATCCCCTATGTGGACGGGGCGGTGACCAGTTCCGCCGACGTCCAGACCTCCGCCCGGCACCTGCTGGAGCAGTGCGACGCCCTTTTCGCCCCCATTGACAACACCGTGGCCGGGGCCATGGGGGTGGTGGCCGCCGAGGCCATCCAGGCGGGCAAGCCGGTCTATGTGGCGGCGGATTCCATGGTGGCCGACGGGGGCTTCGCCACCGTGGGGGTCAACTACACCAACCTGGGCACCCAGACCGGGGACATGGTGCTGAAGATCCTCTCCGGCACCCCGGTGTCGGAGGTGCCGGTGGAGGTCCTCCGGGACAACGCCGTCACCGTCAACCCCGAAACCGCCGCCGCCATCGGGGTGGACGTTTCCCAATACGTCCAGTAATCCCCTTTTCCCCGAAAAATTCCCCTCCAGGAGGTATTTTCATGAGCCTTTTCGTCCTTCAGGGCGCCGTGGAGCAGGGCTTCATCTACAGCCTTGTGGCCCTGGCCCTCTACCTCTCCTTCCGCACCCTGGATATCGCCGACCTGACCACCGACGGCACCTTCACCCTGGGGGCCGCCTGTTCCGCCATCATGACCGTCCAGGGGCACCCCTGGGCGGGGCTGGGGCTGGCCCTCCTGCTGGGGGCCGCCGCCGGCCTTGTCACCGCCCTGCTCCAGACGAGGCTTGGGGTCCAGCCCATCCTGGCGGGGATCATCACCATGACCGGCCTTTACACCATCAACCTCCTGGTGATGGGGGGCCGCTCCAACCTGAATATGCTCCAGGAGGAGAACGTCTTTACCGCCGCCCAGGCCGCCCTGGGCTCCCTGGGAACGCCGCTGCTGGCCTTCCTCTTTGCCGCCGGGGCGGGGCTGCTGCTGACCTTCTTCCTGCGGACCCAACTGGGGCTTTCCATCCGGGCCACCGGGGACAACCGCCAGATGGTGGCGGCCTCCTCCATCAATCCCGCCGTCACCACCGCCGTGGGCCTCTGCCTGGCCAACGCCATGACCGCCCTTTCCGGGGCCCTTCTGGCCCAGTACCAGAAGTTCTCCGACGTGAGCCTGGGCACCGGCATGGTGGTCATCGGCCTTGCCAGCCTCATCATCGGGGAGGTGGTCCTGGGCCGGGGCGGGGTGTTCCGGGGGGCGGCCGCCGCCCTGCTGGGGGCGGTGATCTACCGCATCATCATCGCCGCGGCCCTCACCGCCAATGTCAACGCCCAGTATTTCAAGCTGGTTTCCGCCGTGATCGTGGCCGCCGCCATCTCCTACCCGGCGGTGGCGGAGCGGGTCCGGTTCCATCAAAAGCGGAAGGAGGCGGAGCGAAATGGCTGAGCTGCTGCGCCTGGAGAAGGTGTCCAAGACCTTCTCCCCCGGCACCCCCCAGGAGAAAAAGGCCCTGGAGGACCTTTCCCTCACCCTGGAGAAGGGGGAATTTGTCACCGTCATTGGCAGCAACGGCGCCGGCAAGACCACCCTTTTCGGGGCGGTGGCGGGGAGCTTCTACCCCGACCGGGGCCGGGTGGTGCTGGACGGGGAGGACGTCACCTTCCTGCCGGAGCACCGGCGGGCAAAGTACATCGGCCGGCTGTTCCAGGACCCCCTTCGGGGCACCGCCCCCCACATGACCATTGAGGAAAACCTGGCCCTGGCCTACCACCGGGCGGGAGGGAGCTTCGCCCTGCGCCTCACCGGGAAGCGGGAGCGGGAGCTGTTCCGGGAGCGGCTGGCCCAGCTGGGGCTGGGGCTGGAGGACCGGATGAAAAGCCCGGTGGGCCTTCTCTCGGGGGGGCAGCGCCAGGCCCTCACCCTCCTGATGGCCACCCTGGTGACCCCGAAGCTCCTCCTCTTAGACGAGCACACCGCCGCCCTGGACCCCGCCACCGCCGAAAAGGTGCTGGAGCTGACCGAAAGGACGGTGGCAGAGGAGCGGATCACCTGCATGATGATCACCCACAACATCTCCTCGGCCCTGAGCCTGGGCAGCCGCACCGTCATGATGGACGGGGGCCGCATCGTCCTGGACCTCTCCGGCCCGGAGCGGGCGGGGATGACCGTCCCCCGGCTGCTGGAGCTGTTCCGGGAGCGGGCCGCCCACGACCTGGACAACGACCGGATGCTCCTGGAGCGGTAAAAGCAAACCCTCCGTTCCGACTGGAACGGAGGGTTTTTCAGTTCAAAAAGAGTAGGAACGGGGGCGGGTCAGGTGATGAGGTGCACCACCAGGTTGATGATGTGGGGGAAGACGGTGACCACCGTGATCATCCGCATGATCTGGATGAAGGAGACGTCGGGGTTATCCACCCCCAGGTCGGAGGCGATGAGGGCCATGTCCGAGGCGCCGGCGGGGGTGGCGATGAGCATGGCCTCGGCCCGGTTCAGATGGGTGAACTTGGGGATGAGCCAGCCCATGAAAAAGCAGTTGGCAAAGTAGGCGATGAGGAGGATGATGGCGGGCAGGATCAGGAAGCGCAGCTCCATAATCTCATCCCGGCCGAAATAGCAGCCGATGTAGCAGCCGGTGAGGACCTGGGCCACCCGCTTGAGCCACCGGGGGATGTAGCCCTTCCCCACGGTGAGCTTGAAGACCAGGGAGCTGACGGTGGAGAAGAGGATGGCCCCGGCGGGGATGCCGGTCCATTTGCCGAAGAAGCCGAAGACGCAGGCCACCGCCATGGTCATCAGGATCACCTGGGGGCTTTTTGCGGGGTCGGCGGGCTTTTTGGGCTTGGGGGCGGCGGGGGCTCCGGGGGCGCCGGAGCCTGCGGCGGCCTTCACCGGCGCCTTGGAGGTGAGCCCCACCGCCTTGGTGATCATGAGGGGGAAAACCCCCAGCCCCGCGGCCATCCGCACAAACTGGAGCACCGCCACCTTGGGGACGTCGGC
>CAJFUT010000313.1 GCA_904420255.1 uncultured Angelakisella sp.
AAGGTCCTCGGCCCTACGGGGTTCCCAAAGGGGAAGCCCCTTTGGCCGCTTTTTCGTGCCTTTTTGGCGGGTCAAAAAGGCACATCCGGGGACTGGCGCTGCGACCGGAACATAAATAGAAAGAAGCGTAACGATGCAGAAAAGGGGGTGCGGGCCTCAGCCCGCGACGGCCAGCACCGCCACCCCGTCGGGGATGACCACCACCTTGGCGTCCCTGCCCTTCATGGCGTAAGCCAGCTCCAGGGCCTCGTCGGGAGAGGAGGCGGGGATCATGTTGGCGGAGCGGATCTGCTCGGGGGTCAGGTAGGTGCTCACCAGGATCACCGGGTGCTTGCGGAGGATCCGGGAGTAGATCTGGGCGCACCACTGCTCCGGGATGGTCTCCTTGGGCGGGATTTTGGAGAGGTAGGCGTCGATCTCCTCAGGGCTGCCCATGGCGATGAGCTTCTCAAAATGGGTACCCCCCATGCCGTCGGCGCAGGAGCAGCACATGATGATGACCCCGTCCTCCCCGGCGCAGGCCTCGGCGGTGGCCACCGCCTTGGGGGACTGGTAGAGGTTCTGGTCCAGGGGATAGCCGCCGTTGGAGGTGATCACAATGTCCCCGGTGATGCTGGGGCACTGGGAGAGGGAGCGGATGAATTCCACCCCCTTGGCGTGGGACTCCTCCAGGTCGCCGCAGAAGGCGGCGATGATCTTCTTCTCCCCGTCCAGGGCCACGTTGAAGGTGAACTGGACGTTCACCGCCCGGGCCGCCGCCACCATGTCCTCGTGGATGGGGTTCTTCTCCAGCACGCCGGCCATGGCGTAGGGGCTGGAGATGGCCTTGTAGGAGTGGTTCTCGTTCACCGTCACCTGGGAGCAGATGCCGGGGAGGATGCTTTTACGCCCGCCGGAGAAGCCGGCGAAGAAGTGGGGCTCGATGAAGCCCTCGGTGACCAGCAGGTCGCACTCCGCCGCCAGGCGGTTCACCTCAAAGTCCGCCCCGGAGGGGAGGGTGCAGATGTAGACGAACTGGCTGGGGTCGAAGGCGTCGTTGACGGCGATCTTCTCGTGGTCCACAATGGCGTCCCCGAACATCCGCCGCTGCTCCTCCGGGGTGGTGGCCCGGTGGAGGCCGGTGGCGATGAGGATGGTGATGTCCGCCTCGGGGTTGCCCTTGCGGATTTCCGCCAGCAGCAGGGGCAGGGTGATCTTGCTAGGCACCGCCCGGGTGTGGTCGCTGGTCACCAACACCACCTTGTTCTTGCCCGCCGCCAGCTCCCGGAGCTTGGGGGAGCCGATGGGGTGCTCCAGGGCGTCCAGCACCAGCTGGGACTCGCCCTTCTCCGCCTTGTACTCGTGCATTTTGGCGGTGACCACCGCCTGGAGGTTTTCCTCCGCCACATGGAGGTCCAGGGTGCCGGTGTAGTAGGGGATGGGGATGGTTTTCAAGCAGATTCCTCCATTCACAATAAATTTTTAAATGGTATGCCCCAGGGAAAGATGGTTTGTATGGTGTATACAAAACTTCACAATTTAAGGATAATACAAAAACGCCGCCCTGTCAACGGGGGGCGGGCTGGGGCCCGCGGCCGGGTCCGTGAGAGCGGGGCACGGACCAATGATGTGCAGAACGCTTCTCACGGACAAAAAGAGCGGGGCACAAACTGGCGCCTCAGAAAATCTTCTCTCACGGACCTGAGAGCGGGGCACAAACCTGCGATTCACGAAACATAGCTCACGGACGAAAAAATGGTCATACTATCCAGGGGAGGGGGAGACGGGCGGAAAACTTGATAATATCTTAACAAAAAAGGGGCGGCGGCGGGGATTTCTGGGGGAAATCCCTTGCAACTACAGGGCGGATAGGGTACAATGAAGTGGAAAATCCTCCCCGCTTTTTGGAGAAGGAAGCCTTCCCCGGCCCGGGGCCGGATGGGGGAGGATGGATGCTTCCGCGGCAGCCCGGATTTCCCGGGAAAAATGCAGAAAGGATGAAAATACTATGATCGCTTACAACAAGGTCACCATCGAGGATCTCTCGGTCGCCGGCAAGCGGGTGCTGGTCCGGTGCGACTTCAACGTCCCCATGAAGGATGGGGCCATCACCAACGACAACCGCATTGTGGCGGCCCTGCCCACCATCCAATACCTGATGGGGAAGGGCGCCCGGCTGATCCTCTGCTCCCACCTGGGCAAGCCCAAGAACGGCCCCGAGGCCAAGTTCAGCCTGGCCCCTGTGGCGGCGCGCCTCTCGGAGCTGCTGGGGAAGAAAGTGGTCTTTGCCGATGACGACGCCGTCACCGGCCCCGTGGCCCAGGCCGCCGTGGCGGCCATGAAGGACGGGGACGTGGTGCTGCTCCAGAACACCCGGTTCCGCAAGGAGGAGACCAAGAACGAGGAGGCCTTCAGCAAGGAGCTGGCCGCCCTCTGCGACGTCTATGTGGACGACGCCTTCGGCTCCTGCCACCGGGCCCACTGCTCCACCGTGGGGGTGGCCGCCCTTGTGAAGGAGACCGCCGTGGGCTACCTGATGCAGAAGGAGATCCAGTACCTGGGCAACGCCGTGGAGGATCCCCAGCGGCCCTTCCTGGCCATCCTGGGCGGCGCCAAGGTGGCGGATAAGCTGAGCGTCATCGAGAACCTCCTCAACAAGGTGGACACCCTCATCATCGGCGGCGGCATGGCCTACACCTTCCTGAAGGCCCAGGGCCTGGAGGTGGGCACCTCCCTGGTGGACGACGAGAAGGTGGAATACTGCGGCCAGATGCTCCAGAAGGCCAAGGACAAGGGCGTGAAGCTGCTGCTGCCGGTGGACACCGTGGTGGCCGCCTCCTTCCCCGACCCCATCGACGCCCCGGTGGACACCCAGGTGGTGGACGCCGACAAGATTCCCGCCGGCATGATGGGCCTGGACATCGGCCCCAAGACCCAGGAGCTTTTCGCCAAAGCGGCCAAAGAGGCCAAGACGGTGGTCTGGAACGGCCCCATGGGGGTCTTTGAGAACCCCGTCCTCCGGGCCGGCACCAACGCCGTGGCCAAAGCCCTGGCGGAAACCGACGCCGTCACCGTCATCGGCGGCGGGGACAGCGCCGCCGCTGTGATGCAGCTGGGCTACGCCGACAAGATGACCCACATCTCCACCGGAGGCGGCGCCTCCCTGGAGTACCTGGAGGGCAAGGTCCTTCCCGGCATTGCCGCCATCGCGGACAAAGCCCGGTAAGGCCGGGCAGCAGGGGCCGAGGGTCTTCCGCGGAAGGTCCTCGGCCCTATGACCGGCCCCAGGAAAAGACCGAGAGAAGAAAAGAGGGAAAGAAAGATGGCAGAGGTGTATGGAATGAGTATTCTTGTCGGAGGGGTCTTCCTCCTGTTTTACCTGGCCTTCCTGCTGGGCATCTATGTGCTGACCCAGTTCGGCCTGTACCGCATGGCCCGCCACGCCGGCATCCCGGGCGCCTGGCTGGCCTTTGTCCCCATCGGCAGCGGCTATATCACCGGCCTGCTGGCCGAGCGGGCGGTCTATACCTATACCGGACAGCGGCGGCGGCTGGCCCTCTGGAACACCCTCCTTCCCGCCGTCACCGCGGCGGGGGTCATCCTCATCGTCATCCTGGCCCTGGCCGATTCCCCCCTCAACGCCGGGGTGTGGCTGGGCCTCATCGCCATGCTGGTGGGGGGAATCGTGGGGTTTGTGGTCTTCTGCTATTCCCTCTATTATATCTTCAAGGATTACGCCCCGGATAACGCCGTGCTGTTCACCCTCCTGGGGATTTTCCTGGGGATTTACTGGATCTTCTTCCTGGTGGTGATGAACGCGGTGCCGGTGTCGGTGACCGGCTTCGGGGTCTACCCCTACGGCAGGCCCAAGTATGACAAGTACCACCAGTGGCCCCAGACCCCCCCGGACCAGCCGGGCTACGGCCCCTACGGCCCCCAGGGGGGCTATGGAGGATATCCGGGCCAGGGCTACGGCCAGGGCCAGAGCTCCCCTTACACCACCCGCCCCCAGGATTACGCCGGGGGCCGGGGAAGCTGCCCGCCTCCCGGCGGCTTCGGCGGCATGGGGGCGGGCTACGACCCCGCCCATCCGGAGCGGTACGCCCCGCCCGCCCAGGGCCCTGCCCCCGGCTCCCAGGCCGGGAGCCAGCCCAACCCCGGCGCCGCCCCCTCGGATCCCCCGGCGGACGCCCCCCGGGAGGAGAAGGATTCCCGCGGCCCGGAGCTTTAGCGGGCGAGGGCCCGCGGCCCCTTTTCCATTGCGCGGCGCTTCATTCTATCTTAGATTTGCTTTCACCGCTGGGATACTGATTTTTGCTGCGCTAGGCTTTCATTCGAGTGATACTCCGGTCGGACCGGAAGTCCGGGTTATGTTACTTTCTTCGTCAGAAGAAAGTAACCAAAGACTGACCAAGGGGTAAACCCCTTG
>CAJFUT010000314.1 GCA_904420255.1 uncultured Angelakisella sp.
CCCTTGACAATTCCATATAAAACCAATACAATACCCATATAACCAGTGTTACATTTTCCGGCGGCAGCCGGCGCCGGGGGGATTTTCTGATGCCACAGCTGAACATCGTCCTGGTGGAGCCCCGGATCCCCCAAAACGCCGGCAACATCGCCAGGACCTGCGCCGCCACCGGGGCCCGGCTCCATCTGGTGGAGCCCCTGGGCTTTTCCCTGGACAGCGCCCGCCTCCGCCGGGCCGGCCTGGACTACTGGGAATACCTGGACGTCACCCGGTACCCCAGCCTCCGGGATTTCCTGGCGCGGACGGAGGGGGAGCCTCTTTTCTTTTTCTCCACCAAGGCCCGCCGGACCTACAGCGGTATCCGTTACCCGCCCGGGGCGTGGCTGGTTTTCGGCCGGGAGGACGCGGGGCTGCCGGAGAAGCTCCTTGCGGCCCACCCGGACCGCTGCGTCCGCCTTCCCATGCGCCCCGGACTCAGGAGCCTGAATCTTGCCAATACTGTGGCCGTAGGGACCTACGAGGCGCTGCGCCAGTGGGGCTTCCCCGAGCTTCAAAACCAGGGCCGGCTCCGGGAATTCCCCTGGCCGGAGGACCAGGCCGCCTGGAATCTCCTTTGACCCTCCGGCGCCGGAGGCGCCTTCACCAACATAAAAGATTGGGAGGAAGAGTCACTTGATTAAGCTCATCACCGATTCCGCCGCGGATATCCCCAAGGAGGAAGTTCAGCAATACGGCATCCGGGTCATGCCCATCCCCATCACGGTGGACGGGGTGGCCTACCACGAAAGCGTGGATTTCACCAGCGAGGAGTATTACGGGATGCTCCTGGCCGCCAAGTCCATCCCCACCACCGCCCAGATCACCATGATGGAATTTGCCGACGCCTTCCGGGAGGAGCTGGCGGCGGGCTACCAGAACCTCATCTGCGTCACCATCACCGCCAAAGGCTCCGGCATCTATGACGCCGCCTGCCTGGCCCGGCAGACGGTGCTGGAGGAGCTGCCCGCCGGCTCCGGGGCCACCATCGACATTGTGGATTCCGCCATGTACACCTACGCCTACGGCCACGCGGTGGTAGCCGCCGCCCGGGCCGCCAAGGAGGGCCTGAACCGGGAAACCGTCCTGGGCATCCTGCGGCAGGAGCTGGACGGCTACCAGGTGTATTTCGCCCTCACCAACCTGGACTTCGCCAAAAAAAGCGGCCGCATCACCTCCGCCGCCGCCTTCGTGGGGGAACTCCTGGGCTTCCGCCCCATCCTGGCCATCAAGGACGGGGAAACCGCCACCATCTCCAAGGTGCGGGGGGACCACAAGATCATCACCGCCCTGGTGGACTATTTCCAGAAATGCGCCAGCAGCGACGGCCGCGGGTTCTATATCCTCCACGCCCAGAGCGATGAGCTGACCCGGGAGCTGAAAAAGACCCTGGAAAAGACCACCGGCCGCAAGTGCCTGGGCGAGTACCGCATCGGCGCCTCGGTGACCACCAACGCCGGCCCCACCGTTTTCGGGGTCATCGTCCCCTCCGACCGCCCCCTATAACCGCCATGGAAAGGCACCCCGCGGGGTGTCTTTCTTGTCAAAGGGGCCGATTTTTCCGCCCTTTCCGCTGTTTTCTCTTGTTTTCTCCCCCAAAAACAGGTACACTGTTGGTAGGATAACACTGCCCTTTCGGGCAGACTGGAGGCAAGCGCAATGGACAAGGACCGCCGCTTCGCCGTCCTCATCGACGCGGACAATGTTTCGGATAAATACATCCGCCTGATTCTGGACGAGCTTTCCAACGACGGCATCATCACCTATAAGCGGATCTACGGGGACTGGACCCGCCCGGCCCTGGGCTCCTGGAAAAACGTCCTGCTGGATTATTCCATCACCCCCATCCAGCAGTACAGCTACACCACCGGGAAAAACGCCACCGATTCCGCCATGATCATCGACGCCATGGATATCCTCTACACCGGCAACGTGGAGGGCTTCTGCATCGTCAGCAGCGACAGCGACTTCACCCGCCTGGCCAGCCGCCTGCGGGAGGCCGGGAAATTCGTCGTCGGGATGGGGGAACGGAAAACCCCCGCCCCCTTTGTGGCGGCCTGCAACCGCTTCACCTACCTGGAGGTGCTGGACCAGCCCCCCGCCGGGGAACAGGCCGAGGCGGAGCCCCTGGCCCCGGTGGCCGGGGAGGACCGGATGGCCCTTTCCGCCATCACCTCCGCCATCCAGGCCATCGCCGAGGAAACCTCCGACGACGAGGGCTGGGCCTCGGTGAGCGACATCGGCAACATCCTCATCAAGCGTTACCCCGATTTTGACGTCAGGAACTACGGCTTTAAAAAGCTGACCCGCTTTGTGGATTCCCTGGGGCTTTTCGAGATGCGCACCGTCACCGGCCGGGACGGCTCCGCCAAGGCGGTGCTGGTGCGGGACATCCCCGCCCCGCCGGAGCCCCAGCCCCCCGCCCGGAAAAAGAAGCCGGGCAAACGCTGATTCCCCATTTCCCCACGACCCCCAAGGAGCATCCGACCAATGAAACCCAAGGATCGCCTGGACCGGCTGGTCCGCTATTTCCCCCTGGCCCTCACCGGCCTGCTGACCCTGATCTGCCTCTTTTTCCTCCGGGACCTGACGGTGGAGGAACTCCTCCACTACACCCCCGAAAGCCTTCCCCTGGCTGCGGCGGCCCTGCTGGCCCTCTACGCCTTCAAGTCCCTCTCGGTGGTGTTCCCCCTTTCGGTGCTGTATGTGGCCTCGGGGATCATCTTCCCCCTCTGGATGGCCTGGCTGGTGAACCTGGGGGGGCTGGTGGTCTGCGCCGCCATCCCCTACTGGGTGGGCCGGGTTTCGGGGCGGGAGCTGGCCCGGCGGGTGGTGGCCGCCCATCCCAGGGCTGCCCGGGTTTCGGAGGTGGCGGGCCGCAGCGAGATTTTCACCGCCTACCTGCTCCGGGTGGTGGGCGTCGTCCCCGGGGACCTGGCGGGCATCCTGCTGGGGGCCATGGGGATGGGCCGGCGCAGCTACCTGGCCGGGTCGGTGCTGGGGCTGCTGCCGGGGATGGTGATCCAGACCGCCCTGGGGGAGTACGCCAACGACCCCGCCTCCCCGGTTTTCTGGGGCCTCTGCCTGCTGATGGCCGCCATCTCCCTGGCCAGCGCCCTTCTCTACGCCCGATGGGTCCGCCGGAAGGGTGAAGGGGCAAACCCCTGAACCCCTTTTCTGCTGCCCGGCACCTTTTTGAGTCCGTAAGAGAAGCGCCTACGCCGCGCCGGTTTGTGCCCCGCTCCCTGAGCATATCACTTGGGATTCAGAAGGC
>CAJFUT010000315.1 GCA_904420255.1 uncultured Angelakisella sp.
AGAAAAGGACGGACAAAGCTGCCAATGATCACACCTGCTGAAATCGCAAAAAACTATCTTTCCATCGGGGAGGCGAAGGCCAACCTGTCCTCCGGCAAGGCCCTGGTTCTGGGGATCCTGGCCGGACTTTTTATCGGCCTGGCGGGGATCGCCTCCTCGGTGGCCACCGCCGGAGGGCCCACCCCGGGCCTGGGGCGGCTGCTGGGGGCCCTGATCTTCCCCGCTGCCCTCTCCATGGTGGTGGTCACCGGCTGCGAACTGTTCACCGGCAACTGCCTCATGATCATCCCGGCCCTGGAGGGGACCATCACCCCTCTGGGGATGGCCCGGAACCTGGCGGTGGTCTACCTGGGGAACCTGCTGGGAGGTCTGATCGCCGCCGCGGCGGCTGTCTGGGCCCATCTTTTCGACCTTTTTGACGGCGCCCTGGGGGCCTACGCCATCACCACCGCCGCCGCCAAATGCGCCCTGCCCTTCGGGGACGCCTTCCTCCGGGGGGCGTTCTGCAACCTCCTGGTCTGCCTGGCCCTCTGGATGACCTTCGCCGCCAAGGAGGCCCCGGGGAAAATCGCCACCCTCTTCTTCCCCATTGTGGTCTTTGTCCTCTGCGGCTTTGAGCACTCGGTGGCCAATATGTACTATATCCCCGCCGGCCTCCTGGCCCTGGGGGAGCCATCCTGGGCCGCCGGGGCCTCGGGGGACCTGTCCGCCCTCACCTGGGGAGCCTTCCTTGTGCGGAACCTCCTCCCCGTCACCCTGGGCAACATGGCGGGGGGCATGGGACTGGGGGCCATTTACCGCTGGGTCTATCTGAAAAAATAATCCGCCCCGCCCGGGGCAGGCAAAAAGGGAAGCGCGCCGGCCGGCGCGCTTCCCTTTTGCTTTTCATTCCTTCTCCCCGGCCAGCCATGGCTGCCAAAACCCGGAGGGAATTTCAGGGGTTTCTCAGTCGTCAAAGGTGTAGGGCTTGATCTGGCGGACCACATCCAGGATGGTGCCGTCCCGGGCCTCCATAATGGCCACCACCTTGTCCTCCCACTGGAGCTTCTCCGGGGTGCCCACGATGGAATAGGCCTTTTCCTTGAGGCTCTCGATGGTGACGTGCTGGATGCCGGCCTCGTCCAGCCAGCCGATGATATCCTGGCGGAGGGGGTTGACGGCGATGCCGTAGTCGGTGACCACCACGTCCACGCAGTCGCCGGGGGTGGTGACGGTGACCACATCCTCGCAGATGGTGGCCATCCGGCCCCGGATCAGGGGGGTGACGATGATGCAGCACTTGCTGCCGGCGGCGGTGTCGGGATGCCCGCCGGGGGCGCCGCGGAGGATACCGTCGGAGCCGGTGAGGACGTTGACGTTGAACTTGGTATCCACCTCCAGGGCGGCCAGGATGACGAAGTCAAGCTGGTTGACAAAGGCGCCCTTGTTGGCGGGGTTGGCGTACTGGGAGGCGCTCATCTCATAGTGGCCGGGGGTGCGCCCGATGCTGTTCACCGCGCCCAGGTCGAAGTCCTGGACGTCGATGACCTTGCCCACCAGGCCCTTTTTCAGCAGGTCCACCATGGCGGTGGTGATGCCGCCGATGGCGAAGCCCATCTTGATGCCCTTCTTGACCATCCGGTCCTCCAGGAAGCGGTTCACCGCCAGGGAGGGGCCGCCCACGCCGGTCTGGAAGGAGAAGCCGTCCCGGAAATAGGGGGTGGCCTCCATGACCTTGGCGCAGTTCTCGGCCATCATCAGGTCCCGGGGGTTCTGGGTGACCCGGGCGGCGGCGGAGGCGATCTTCTTGGGGTTGCCGATCTCGTCCACCACCACAACGGCGTCCACGTCGATGGCCTCCACCGAGGCGGGCATATTGGGGTAGTCCACCAGGCAGTCGGTGATGACCACCACTTTGTCGGCGTACTTGGCGTCGGTCATGGCGTAGCCCATGGAGCCGCAGTCGCTCTTGCCGCCCCAGCCCTTGCAGTTGCCCATCTTGTCGGCGGTGGGGGCCGCCACAAAGGCGATGTCGATATGGACCTCCCCGGCCTCGATGGCCCGGGGGCGCCCGCCGTGGCTGCGGAGGATGGCGGGGGTTTTCAGGTAGCCCTGGGAAACCACCTCGCCCATTTTGCCCCGGATACCGGAGGTCTGCAGGCCGATGACGATGCCGTCCTTGATGTACTGGGCGATGGGGTCGTGGGCGCTGCCGGTGGAACTGGCGGCGATGGTCAGGTCCTTCAGGCCCAGCTCCTCCACGGCGGCCTTCATCACCTGGTTCATCACATAGTCCCCGTCCCGGAGGTGATGGTGGAAGGAGAAGGTCATGCCGTCCCTGGCGCCGCACAGCTCCAGGGCGTCCTTGATGGTGGCCACCACCTTGGTGTCCTGGGGCTTCTCGTATCTTTTTACGGTAGGAGCCGCCTTGGTGAACTCCTTGCCGTCCATGTAGTCTTTGCCGTGATAGACTTCCCGGCCGTTCACCAGCAGCTCCTCGGGAATGTCTCTGCCTACTGCGTTAATCATCTTACAAATCCCCCTCGTAGATTCCGCTGGCCTTGGCCAGGGCGATGGTGCGCTCCGCCCCGGGCAGGAAGGCGATGTCGATCATCTTGCCGTCCACGGTGAAAACGCCGATGCCCTTCGCCTCGTTTTCCCGCACGGCGCGGACGATCTTCTCGGCGGCGGCGATCTCCTTCTGGGTGGGGGCGAAGATCTCGTGAACAATGGGGATCTGCTTGGGGTTGATGAGGCTCTTGCCGTCGAAGCCCATGTCCTTGTTCTGCTTGACCTCGGCGATGAAGCCGTCCATGTCGTCCAGGTTGGTAAAGACGGTGTCGAAGCACTGAACCCCGGCGGCCCGGGCGGCGATGAGCATCTGGCCCCGGGCGGCCAGCATCTCGATGCCGCCGGGCACCACGCCCACCTGCATGCACTTGCGGTAGTCGCCGCCGGAGATGGCGACGCCGAAGAGCCGGTCGGAGGCGGTGCAGATCTCATAGGCGTTCATAATGCCCTTGGGGCTTTCCAGGGCGGCCATCAGGAGGGTGCGGCCCTCCTCCACCCCGAATTCCCGCTCGGCGGCCAGGGTGGCGGC
>CAJFUT010000316.1 GCA_904420255.1 uncultured Angelakisella sp.
CCCGGCGGCGCCGGGGGAAAGCCCCCGCCGGGGGGTTGCCCCAAAGGCCCCGGATGCCGTATAATCAGTGTGTAAAATCAGGCGTCCGGCCGCCTCCGGACAGAAAGGAGCCCATGCCATGGAAAGCCGTCCCCTCCACTTTGAAACCCTCCAGCTTCACGCCGGACAGGAGCGCCCCGACCCCGCCACCGGGGCCCGGGCGGTGCCCATCTACCAGACCACCTCCTTTGTCTTTGAATCCGCCGCCCAGGGGGCCGGCCGCTTCGCCCTCACCGAGGAGGGGAACATCTATTCCCGGATCATGAACCCCACCACCGACGTCTTTGAGGCCAGGGTCAACGCCCTGGAGGGGGGTGTGGGGGCCATGGCCTGTGCCAGCGGCGCCGCCGCCATCGCCTACGCCTTCCTCACCCTCTGCCGCGCCGGGGACCACATCGTGGCCGCCACCACCATCTACGGCGGCACCTTCAACCTCCTGGCCCACACCCTGGAGGATTTCGGCATCACCTGCACCTTTGTGGACCCGGACCGCCCCGGCGCCTTCGAGGAGGCCATCCGGGACAACACCAAGGCGGTATTCATTGAAACCCTGGGCAACCCCGGGGCCAGCCTGGTGGATGTGGAGGCGGTGGCGGCGGCGGCCCACCGCCGGGGCGTCCCCCTCATTGTGGACAACACCTTCGCCACCCCCTACCTTTTCCGGCCCTTTGAGCATGGGGCGGACATTGTGGTCCACTCCGCCACCAAGTTCCTGGGGGGCCACGGCACCACCCTGGGGGGCGTCCTGGTGGACGGGGGCACCTTCGACTGGGAAAAGAGCGGCAAATTCCCCGGCCTGGTGGAGCCGGACCCCAGCTACCACGGCATCCGGTACGTGGAGCTGGCCGGGCGGGCCGCCTACATCACCAAGGCCCGGAACATCTACCTCCGGGACCTGGGGGCGGCCCTGGCCCCCATGAACGCCTTCCTCCTCCTCCAGGGGCTGGAAACCCTCAGCCTCCGGGTGGAGCGCCATGTGGAAAACGCCCTGGCTGTGGTGGATTTCCTGAAGGACCACCCCAAGGTGGAAGGGGTGAGCCACCCCTCCCTGCCCCAGTGCGGCTACCGGGAGCTTTACGACCGCTATTTCCCCAAAGGGGCCGGGTCTATCTTCACCTTCGACGTCAAGGGCGGGTACGAGAAGGCCATGGCCTTCTGCGACCGGCTCCGGATCTTCTCCCTCCTGGCCAACGTGGCCGACGTCAAGAGCCTGGTGATCCACCCCGCCAGCACCACCCACGGCCAGATGACCCCACAGGAGCAGGCCGCCGCCGGCATCCGCCCCGGCACCATCCGCCTTTCCATCGGCACCGAGCATATCGACGACATCCTCTGGGACCTGGACCAGGCCCTCTCTGCCATCTGATTTTTCCGGGAAAGGAGGGGTCCCCCCATGGCCCCCAAAAAACGCGTCTGCCTCATCCACACCGGGGGCACCATCGGCATGAAGCCTACCCCCTACGGCTACGCCCCCGCCCCGGGATACATGGCGGAGGCCCTGGCCGGTCTGCCGGAGCTCTCCGACCCCGCCATGCCCCAATACGACCTGGTGGAATACCAGCCCCTGCTGGACTCCTCCTACATGGCCGCCCCCCAGTGGAACCGCATCGCCCGGGACATCCGGGACCGCTACCAGGACTACGACGGCTTTGTGGTGCTCCACGGCACCGACACCATGGCCTACACCGCCTCGGCCCTCTCCTTCATGCTGGAGGGGCTGGCCAAGCCGGTGATCCTCACCGGCAGCCAGATCCCCTTCTGCCGCATCCGCAGCGACGCCCGGGACAACCTCATCTGCGCCATGCTCCTGGCGGCGGGGGAGCCGGAGCCGGTGCCGGAGGTCTGCCTCTGGTTCGGGGGGAAGCTCCT
This sequence comes from uncultured Angelakisella sp., assembly GCA_904420255.1. GTDB lineage: Bacteria > Bacillota > Clostridia > Oscillospirales > Ruminococcaceae > Angelakisella. The sequence continues at coordinate 1,909 of CAJFUT010000316.1, forward strand.
GCGGGGGAACCGGGCCACCAAGGTGAGCGCCGACCACCTCATCGCCTTCGATTCCCCCAACTGCCCCCACCTGGCCCGGGACGGGGTGCGGATCACCATTTACCGGGAGCAGCTCCGTCCCCCGGGGAAGGCCCTGAAGCTCCAGGAATTCGGCAGCCCCCGGATCGCGGTGCTGAAGGTCTTCCCCGGCATCCAGTTCGACCTCTTTGAGAAGATCATGACCCCGGACCTCCGGGGCCTGGTGCTGGAGGCCTTCGGCGCCGGCAACATCCCCGCCAACGAGGGGGGCCTTGCCCGGCTGCTGGACCGCGCCCGGGAAAACGGCACCATCCTGGTGGTCTGCACCCAGTGCCTCAAGGGCTCCGCCGCCATCGGCCAGTACGAAACCAGCCGACCCCTGCGGGAGATGGGGGCGGTCTGCGGCTGGGATATGACCGCCGAGGCCGCCGTGGCCAAGCTCTACTACCTGCTGAGCCAGGACCTCCCCACCGCCCAGGTCAAGAGCCTCATGGAGCAGAACCTCCGGGGCGAGCTTTCAGGTCCGTGAGAGAAGCGCCTTCATGGCGGAAGGCTATACCCCGCTCTCTTTTCCGCCCGCCGGATTTTCTCTTAAAAAGATTACTCCGGTCGGACCGGAAGTCCGGGCTTGTTTTACCTTGTGCCATGGGTAATGCAGTGGTTTGAGAAAATGTCAGGCAGAAGCCCGACGCCGAGGTCGCCACTTTCTCGATCAAAAGAAAGTGGCCAAAGATTGACCGGGGGCGGGGTGGCCCCCGCTGGCTCGCAATTTGCTCCACTCCGTTGCGCAAATTGATTTCCCCCCGGAGGGCAGGGGGGCACATGGGGGGACTGGTCCCCCCGTGAGGGCCGACTTGCCCCGAAGGGGCGGGCCTTCCGAAGAAGGCCCTCGGCCCCGGGGGGCTCCGGCTTGGCCCGCTATTGGTTTCATGGACGGTTCCAAGCCTCCGCTCTCCCCCTGGTAGGGCCGTGGGCAGTTCTGCGAAGCGCTGAGTTAGGAGGCCAATTTCCGCAGGCCGCAGGCC
>CAJFUT010000317.1 GCA_904420255.1 uncultured Angelakisella sp.
GCCAGGGTCATGGAGCAGACCAGGGCGGAGTGGGAGCTGGGCATCCCTCCCGCCCCGAACAGACGCTCCAGGCGAAGCTCCCGGTACTGGATAAAGGTGAGCACCGTTTTGATGACCTGGGCGCAAAACCAGGAGGTCACCCCTACGTTGATGATATAATTGCCGGTGATGATGCTCCAATAGCCTTCCATTTTTTCGTTTCTCCCGACTTGTTATTTTAAGCAAAGAAGTCCTTCGAAGTCCTTCCCGGCCGCAGCTTACGGCTTCAGCAATCCCTCTGGGCAAGCTGGTCCGCCAGCCGGTAGAGGAAGGGGTCGTCCAGCACCGAGCCCTTGATGGAAAGATCCGCCTCCAGCACCAGGTCCTTGACGATCTGCCGGGACTTCTCCACCCCGTACAGGGTGGCGTAGGTGGTCTTGCCCATCTGACGGTCGCTCTCCACCGGCTTCCCCAGCTTTTCCTCGGTGGAGGTGACGTCCAGGATGTCGTCGGTGATCTGGAAGGCGATGCCGATATTCTTCGCATATTTATCCGCCCGGGCAATCACATCGTCCGGCGCCCCCGCCACAACGCAGCCCATCCGCGCGCTGGCGCGGATCAGGGCCCCTGTTTTCATGGAATGGAGGATATTCAGATCCCCGGCGGAGATGGGCTTCCCCTCATGCTCAATGTCCATCACCTGGCCGCCGATCATGCCTGCGGTGCCGATGGCGGCCGCCAGCTCCGCCCCCGCCCGGGCGATCACCTGGGGGGGGTATTTGCCGGTGTAATACTGGCTCAGAATGGTTTCGAATCCCAGGGTCAGCAGCCCATCCCCGGCCAGGACGGCCAAAGCTTCCCCATACTGGATATGGCAGGAGGGCTTCCCACGGCGCAGGTCGTCGTCATCCATGCAGGGGAGGTCGTCGTGGATCAGGGAATAGGCGTGGACCATCTCGATGGCGCAGGCGAAGGGCATGGCCGCCTCCCGGGTGCCGCCGCACAACTCGCAGAAGGCCAGGCACAGCACCGCCCGGATCCGCTTCCCGCCCCCCAGCAGGCTGTAGGCCATGGCCTCCTGGACCGTTTTCTGGGGGGTATCCCCCTGGGGGAGAAAGGCGGGGAGGGCTTCCTCCACCGCCCGGTAATATTCGTCGAATTTCTGTCCGTAGTCGCTCATTCCGGCGCCTCCTTCCCCATCATTCCCGGGGCAGGTGTTCTTCGATGGTCAGCTCCGCTTCCTCCAGCCGCTTCATGCATTCCTCCGAAAGCTTCATCCCCTCGGAAAAAAGGGCCAGGGAATCGTCCAGGGTGACGGTATCCTCCCCCAGCTTCTCCACAATGGCCTCCAGCCGCTGGAGGGACTGCTCAATGCTCTGCTTCTTCTCCATGGTTTTCCTCGTTTCTGCGGCACAGGCGGATGGTGGAAACCACCTCTCCGTCCGAAAAAATCGTGGTCAGTTCCTGCCCGGGGGAAAGCCCCTCCACCGAGGAAACAGCCCGCCCCTCCGCCATGGCGATGGAATAGCCCCGGCGGAGCACCGACCCGGGGCTCAGCCCCTCCAGCTGGCAGAACAGGCGGACGGTCCTCTCCCGAAGGGAACGCAGTTTTTTCTCCTCGGCGTCCTTTAATAATCTTACCAAATAATCCAGCTTTTGTCTATTTTTTTCCACCTGGCTCCGGGGGGATTTTGCCCGTAAGAGCTCCTGGCTCCGGGCAAGGCGCCGTTTTCTCTTTTCCACCTGCTCACCCGCCTGGGAAGCGACGGCCTCCCGGAGCTGGCGGACCCGGCGGCGGAGATCCTCCCGGTCCGGGGACAGCAGCTCGGCGGCGCCGGTGGGGGTGGAAGCCCTGGCGTCCGCCACCAGGTCCAGGACGGTGTAATCCACCTCGTGCCCCACCGCCGAAACCACCGGCACAGGGCACTGATAGACCATCCGGGCCAGCGCCTCGTCGTTGAAGGCCGCCAGATCCTCCTGGCTGCCCCCGCCCCGGGCGATGATCACCGCCTGGCACTCCCCTTCCTCCTCCAGGGCGGACAGGGCCCGCCGGAGGGATTCCGGCGCCCCTTCCCCCTGGACGGCGGCATGGTAAAGGACCAACCTGCCGCCATAGCCCCGGCGGCGGAAGGCCCGGATAATATCCTGGAGCGCCGCCCCCTCCCGGGAGGTGATGATTCCGATGGTGTGGGGAAAGGGGGGCATGGGCCTTTTGCTGCCCTGGTCGAAAAGGCCCTCCTCCCGCAGCCGGCGCAGCAGGGCCTCCAAATCCTTTTTCCCGGAGCCGGCCCCCAGGGGCTGCAGGTCGTAAGCCATCACCTGAAAGGCCCCGTCCCGCTCATAGAGGCCGGCGCTCCCCCGCACCAGAACGGTGGCGCCATCCTCCGGCAGCTCCCGGAGATTTTGAACATACCGGCTGAACATGACGCAACGCACCACCGCCCCGCTGTCCCGGATGGAAAAATACAGGTGGCCGGAGGACTGACGGTAGGAGAGATTCCCCAGCTCCCCCTTCACCATCAGGTCGCCGAGGGGCTTCTGCTCCTCCAGGACGGCCTTGACGTAGCGGCAGAGCTGGGAAACGGTGAGCACCTGGAATCCGGCCATCACCCCTCCCCCCTTTCCCGCCGCCAGAGAAGGCTCCCCAGGATGGCGGTTCCGGCGGCGTTGTCCGCTGAAAATTCCGGCGTCCCGAAGCTGCAGGAAAACCGCCGGGACAAATGCTCCTTCAAGATGGAATTGGACATCACCCCGCCGGAAAACACCAGGGGCAGGTCCCCGTTTTCCGCCAGGGCCTCCTCCGCCATCCGGCAGAGGACGGCGGAGATGGTTTCCAGCACAAACCGGCAGAGGTCCGCCGGGGCGGTGCCATCCCGCAAAAGCTGGGCGGCCTTGTTCTCCATCCCGGAAAGGCAGCAGTCCCGCCCCCGGAAGGCGGGCCGAAGCTTCTGCTCCCAGCGCCCCGCAAGGGCCAGCTTTTCCACCTGGGGGCCGGCGGGAAAGCCCAGGCCAAGCATCTGCCCCACCCGGTCGATGAGCTGCCCGGCGCTGATGTCAGCGGTGGCCGCCACAATGGAGGGGCGGAAAACCTGCTCCCGGTCCGGCTCCACCCGCAGGACCTCAAAGGTGCCCCCCGAAACATGGAAGGCCAGAAAGGGCTTGTCCGCAAGGTCCAGCCTTCCCGCCGACCAGAGGGCCGCGGCGATGTGCCCGTTCTGGTGGGAAGCGGCAAAAAAAGGCACCCCCGCCGCCATGGCGGACGCCTGCCCCGCCATCTTTCCCGCCAAAAAGCAGGGCATATAGGAGTCCGGCAGGCTTCGGGGGCGGTCCGAGGCGCAGACAGCCAGAAGAGGGCCCTCCTCCGCCGCCAGGGCCTCCGCCATCACCTCCGGCAGCTGCCGGACATGATGAAAAAGAGCATCACTCTGCCGCAGCCCCAGCTCCCCTTTTTTGACAGGAAGCAGCCGCTTGCTGTGGCAAACAGCGTTGCTCTTTGGATGATATGCCGCCACCGAGGTGGTGTAATTGCTGGTGTCGATCCCCAGAAAATACGGCTTATCCAATCTGCGGTTCCCCGCCTTTCCCGGGCACGGCCTCCCGGCTTCTGGCATAGCCGCCCAGAACGCCGTTCACATAGGCCGGGTCCTCATCCCCGCCGTATTTTTTGGCCAGCTCCACCGCTTCATTGATCACCGCCCCCACCGGAATGCCTTCTATGTAGGTCATTTCACAGACGGCCAGCCGCAGGATGGAGACCGTCACTTTGGGCAGCCGGTTCACCTTCCACTTGGAGGAAAAACGGTCAATGACCCCGTCCAGCTCCTCCCGGTGCTCCCGCACCAGAGAAGCCGCCTTGACGGCATAGGGATCGATGGCCAGATCCCGGCAAAGCTGGGCCCCCTGGATCAGTTCCTCCACAGGGGCGTCGTTAAAAATCATTTCAAAAACAAGGGCAAAGGCCTGTTCGCGGGCCTCACGCCTGGTAACTGATGCCATAGGCTCCTCCCAAATCTGTTATCCCGAAAAAAGCCGGTCCCGCCCCGTGGGACAAGGAACGTCCCCGGCGCGGAAAAGAGGACCGCCAAGCCATGCGGGCCCGGCTCCCCCAGCGGGCCCTTATTCGGCGCCTTCGGGAGCGGCTTCCCCGGCGAAGGACACCCCGGTAATATGCAGGTTCACCTTGGAAACCACAATGCCGGTCATGTTCTGCACCGCTTCCTTCACCGCGGTCTGGAGCTTCCTGGACAGCTCCGGGATCTTGGTCCCCTGCTTTACCTCCAGGCGGATGTCAATGACGGCCACGCCATCCTCCAGCTGAATGGAAATGGGCTTCAGGGGCTGCTTTTCCCGGAACAGGCCGGAAATGCTGGGCGACACGGACGCCAGGGAAGCCACCCCTTCGGTATCGGCGGCGGCATAGCCGGCGATGGAAGCAATGACATCCTGGGAGATTTTCAGGCTTCCGGCGTTGGAAACATAGTTCTGTTCAGACATTCGGTTGTACCTCCAGCTTCAGCATCGCGCAAAATCGCGCGGA
>CAJFUT010000318.1 GCA_904420255.1 uncultured Angelakisella sp.
GCCTGGGGGATCCTCCGCCTCTGCGGCCTTTTCTCCCCCTGGCTGGCCTTTGGGGCGGAGGTGGTCCTCTGCTGGCAGGCCCTCTGCGCCCGGGACCTGTGGGAGGAGAGCATGGCGGTCTGCCGGGAGCTGCGCCGGGGGGACCTTCCCGCCGCCCGCCGGGCGGTGGGAATGATCGTGGGCCGGGATACGGCGGCCCTCACCCCGGAGGGGGTGGCCAGGGCCGCGGTGGAAACGGTGGCGGAAAACACCTCGGACGGGGTGGCGGCCCCCCTCTTCTGGATGGCCCTGGGGGGAGCCCCCTTGGCCATGGCCTACAAGGCGGTGAACACCATGGACAGCATGGTGGGGTACCGGAATGACCGTTACCGCTGGTTCGGCACCGCCGCCGCCCGGCTGGACGACCTGGCAAACTGGCTTCCCTCCCGGCTCTGCGCCCTGGTGATGGCGGCCCTGGCCCCTCTGGCGGGGCTGGACGGCCGGGGGGCCTTCCGCATCTGGCGGCGGGACCGGCGGAAGCACAAAAGCCCCAACAGCGCCCAGACCGAGGCGGCTATGGCGGGGGCTCTGGGGGTGGAGCTGGCGGGGGACGCCAGCTATTTCGGGGTGGTCCATCACAAGCCCACCCTGGGGGACCCCCTGCGGCCGGTGGAGCCGGAGGACATCCCCCGGGCGGGGCGGCTGATGCTTCTCACCTCCGGGGCCTGCTGCCTGCTGGCGGCGGGGCTGCGGTGGTGGATTACCGTTGGAATGAGGTGAAACCATGGCGGAGCTTACCCACGGCGGGGACGTCTACAGCCTGGCGGAGGAATACGCCGGGCCCATCCTGGATTTTTCCGCCAACATCAACCCCCTGGGCCTGCCGGAGAGGGTGCGCCGGGCGGCGGGAGCCTCCCTGGCGGACTGCGCCCGTTACCCCGACCCCCTCTGCCGGGGGCTGCGGAAGGCCCTGGGGGAACGGCTGGGGCTGGGGCCGGAGCTGATCCTCTGCGGGAACGGCGCCGCCGACCTGATCTTCCGCATGGCCCTGGCCCTGCGGCCCCGCCGGGGCCTCATCCCGGCCCCCACCTTTTCCGAGTACGCCCGGGCCCTGGAGGCGGCGGGCTGCCGGACGGAAACCCATTTCCTCCGGGAGGAGGATGAATTCCGGGTCACCGGGGACCTTCTGGAGCGGCTGGAGCCGGGGCTGGACATCCTCTGCCTCTGTTCCCCCAACAACCCCACCGGCTGGCCGGTGGAGCCGGCGCTGCTGGAAGAAATCCTCCTCCGCTGCCGGGAAAACGGTACCGCCATCCTGCTGGACGAGTGCTTCGTTTCCTTCCTGGACCAGCCGGAGCGGTACACCATGGTCCCCCGGCTCCGGGAGTTCCCCAATCTGGTCATCCTCCGGGCCTTCACCAAGCTCTACGCTATGGCGGGGCTGCGGCTGGGCTTCTGCCTTTCGGCGGATGCCGCCCTGCTGGAGGAGATGTCCCGGCGGGGGCAGCCCTGGGGGGTGTCCATCCCCGCCCAGGCGGCGGGGATCGCCGCCCTGGGGGAGGCGGAATACCTCCGCCGCACCCGGGAGCTGATCCCCCGGGAGCGGGCCTTCCTCCGGGAGGGGCTGGAGGGGCTGGGCTTCCCGGTGGTGGGGAGCCGGGCCAACTATCTCTTTTTCCGGGGGCCGGACGGAGCCCTGGCCCGGCGGCTGCGGCCCATGGGGATCCTGCTGCGGGACTGCGGCAACTACCCCGGCCTGGGGCCGGGCTGGTACCGGGCGGCGGTGCGCGCACGGGAGGAAAACGCCGCCTTCCTGGCGGCTCTGAAAAAGGTGAAGGAGGGGAAGGGATGACCGTCAAGTCCATTATGATCCAGGGGACCATGTCCAACGCCGGGAAGAGCGTCCTGGCGGCGGGGCTCTGCCGCATCTTCCGCCAGGACGGCCTTCGGGTGGCCCCCTTCAAGTCCCAGAACATGGCCCTCAATTCCTTCATCACCCGGGAGGGGCTGGAGATGGGCCGGGCCCAGGTGGTCCAGGCCCAGGCGGCGGGGGTGGAGCCTTCGGTGCGGATGAACCCCATCCTCCTCAAGCCCCAGAGCGACACCGGCAGCCAGGTCATTGTCAACGGGGAGGTCCGGGGGGTGATGCCAGCGGCGGAGTATTTCCGCTATAAAAAGGAGCTGGTGCCGGAGATCCTCCGGGCCTACCGGAGCCTGGCGGAGGAATGCGACGTCATCGTCCTGGAGGGGGCCGGCAGTCCCGCCGAGATCAACCTGATGGAGGACGACATCGTCAACATGGGCATGGCCCGGATGGCCCGCTCCCCGGTCCTCCTGGTGGGGGACATCGACCGGGGCGGGGTGTTCGCCGCCCTTTACGGCACCCTGGCCCTGCTGCCCCCCGGGGACCGGCGGATGGTGAAGGCCACCGTCATCAATAAGTTCCGGGGGGATGTGGAGATTCTCCGCCCGGGGCTTTCCCAGCTGGAGCGGCTCACCGGGGTGCCGGTGGCGGGGGTGGTGCCCTACCTTTCCCTGGATATCGACGACGAGGACAGCCTCAGCCCCCGGCTGGAGAGAGGGGGGAGCTCCGGGCCGGTGGAGATCGCCGTCATCCGGCTGCCCCGCATCTCCAATTTCACCGACTTCGCCCCCCTGGAAAGCCTCCCCGGGGCGGGGGTGCGGTACGTTTCCTCCCCCCGGGAGCTGGGGGAGCCGGACCTGATCATCCTGCCGGGGACCAAAAGCACCATGGCGGATCTCCGTTGGCTGCGCCAGAACGGCCTGGAAAGCGCCGTCCTCAAGCTGGCGGCCCGGGGAACCCCGGTGCTGGGGGTCTGCGGCGGCTACCAGATGCTGGGCCGCACCCTCCGGGACCCCCTGGGGGTGGAGGGGGGCGGCGAGATGGCGGGCATGGGCCTTCTGCCGGTGGATACCGTTTTCCAGGGGGAAAAGACCCGCACCCGGATGGAGGGCGCGGTGCTGGCGGGGCCGGGCTGCTTTCCCGGCCTGGCCGGAGCCCCGGTGGAGGGGTATGAGATCCACATGGGGGCCACCACCCTGGGGGAGGGGGCCGTGCCCTTCTGCCGCGTCGCCCCCCTGGACGGAGGGACGCCCCGGGAGGACGGGGCGGTGCAGGGCAATGTCTTCGGCACCTATCTCCACGGGGTGCTGGACAGCGGGGAGCTGCTGGGCCGCCTCTGGAAGGGGCTGGCCCGCCGGAAGGGCCTGGACCCGGGGGAGGCCCCCGCCTTTGACCCCGTCCGCCGTCGGGAGGCGGAGTACGACAAGCTGGCGGATGCCCTCCGCCGGAGCCTGGACATGGATTTAATCTATCGGATTTTGGAGGAAGGCCTATGACGGAATTGGGGCTTGTGCACATCTACACCGGGGACGGCAAGGGGAAGACCACCGCCGCCGTGGGGCTGGCGGCCCGGGCGGCGGGGGACGGCATCCCCGTCCTGTTCGTCCAGTTTTTGAAGAATATGCCCACCGGGGAGCTTGTGAGCCTCCAAAAGCTGGGCATCCCTGTCATCCGGGGGAAGGCGGGGGAGGGCTTCACCGACACCATGACCGGCGGGGAGCTGGCGGAGAGCCGCCAGATCCACGACCGGAACCTCCGGGCCGCCCTGGACGCCGCCCGGCGGGGGGAGTGCGGGGTGCTGGTGCTGGACGAGGTGATGGCCGCCCTGAACCTGGGCCTCCTGGACGGGGAGCCTCTCCGGGAATTCCTGGACCACCGCCCGGAAGGGGTGGAGGTGGTCCTCACCGGCAGGAATCCCCCCCAGTGGCTGCTGGACCGGGCGGATTACATCACCGAGATGAAAAAGCTCCGCCACCCCTACGACCGGGGGATCACCGCCCGGCGGGGCATCGAGGAATAGGAGGGATGGTCATGGACCGCTGGCAGATGGGCCCGGAGGAGATCGAGCGGCGCAGCATGGAGATCATTGAGGAGGAGCTTTTGTCCCGGGGGGAGCTGCCCCCGGCGGAGAACCTGGCGGTGGTGAAGCGGGTGATCCACACCACGGCGGATTTTGACTACCGGGAGAACCTGGTCTTTTCCCCCGGCGCCGTGGCGGCGGGGGTGGAAGCCCTCCGGGCCGGGGCCTGGATCGTCACCGACACCAACATGGCCCTGGCGGGGGTGAGCAAGGCCGCCCTGGAGAAGCTGGGGGGCCGGGGGCTCTGCTTTATGGCGGATCCCGCCGCGGCCCGCCTGGCCCGGGAGCGGGGGGAAACCCGGGCGGCGGTGAGCATGGAGCTGGCCGCCGGCCTGGACACCGGGGGAGCCCCCCTGGTCTTTGCCATCGGCAACGCCCCCACCGCCCTGGCCCGGCTCTACCGCCTGATGGAGGAGGGGCGGGTCTCCCCGGCCCTGGTCATCGGGGTGCCGGTGGGCTTTGTCAACGTGGTGGAGAGCAAGGAGCTGTTCCTGGGCTCCTCCCGGCCCCATATCATCGCCAGGGGCCGGAAGGGGGGCAGCACGGTGGCGGCCGCCATCTGCAACGCCCTGCTGTACCAGGCGGCGGGCCGGGCGCAATCCTGGGGAAGGGAGGAAAAGCCATGAAGCAGGGGATTCTTGTGGTCAGCTTCGGCACCTCGGTGCCGGGAACCCGGGAAAGGACCATCGGCGCCATTGAGGGGGAGGCGGCCCTCCGGTGGCCGGAGGCCCGGGTGGCCCGGGCCTTCACCAGCCCCACCATCCGCCGCAAGCTGGCCCGGGAGGGGCTGGCGGTGGACGACGTCCCTGCCGCCCTCCGGCGGATGGAGGAGGCGGGGGTGGCCCGTCTGGCGGTGCTGCCCACCTATGTCATGGGCGGGCTGGAGTACCAGGGGCTGCTGGAGGACTGCGCCCAGGCCGCCGGGCGGTTCCAAAGCCTGGACACGGCGCCCCCTCTCCTGAGCAGCGCCGAAGACCTGCGGGCCGCGGCCGCCGCCCTGGCGGGCTGCCACCCCGGGCTGGGGAAGGAGGAGGCCCTGGTCCTCATGGGCCACGGCACCAGCCACCCGGGGGATTTCGCTTACGCCGCCCTGGAATACGCCTTCCGGGACCGGGGGATGAAAAACGTCCTGGTGGCCACGGTGGAGGGCTGGCCGGATTTTGACTGCCTCACCCGGCGGCTGGAGGAGCTCCGCCCCCGGCGGGTGACCCTCCGCCCCCTGATGACCACGGCGGGGGAACACATCCGAAACGACATGGCGGGGGAAGGCCCCGATTCCTGGCGCAGCCGCCTCCTGGGGCTGGGATACCAGGTGGAGTGCGTCCTGGAGGGGCTGGGGGAGATCCCGGCGGCGCGGGAGATCTTCCTGGGGCACCTGGCGGCGGTGATGCAATAGACGGCCCGGGGGCTTGTCCGCCCTGCCGGGGTGCTGCGGGGCCTCCCTCCCGGGGAGGCCTTTTCCCGTCCCCTTTCGCTATGTACCGCCACCGGGAAGGGCGGCAACGTGGGGCCGGACGGCCTCACAGGGTCACGGTGCACTGGCAGCAGTGGGAATCGGTGTCAATGGTGTTGGCAAGGAACCGGGCCCGGAAGCTGCGGGAGCAGCACATGGAGCAGCCGGTGGAGCCGTCCAGGTCCTCGGGGACCACAAAGGTGATGCACTTGACCCGCACGTCCCGGCAGGCCGGAGCGTCGTGGGCAGGGATGGTCATGATCTTCACGCCCCGCTGGTGCTCCGCCCCCTGCCGGTCCACCTCGGTGAGGATCGCGGCCAGGGCCACCCGCTTTTTGGGACAGACGTTTTTGATGGTGACGTCCATCTGGATGATCCGCCCCTGGGAGGAAAGGGAAACGTTCCCCATATCCACCACAATGAAATCGGAACAGCCTCCGGCGGACAGCTCCACCGGGGTGGGGCACTTTTCGGGGCAGACCACGATGCCGCAGTCCACGTTGACGGTGGGCGCGGGGAATGTGACGGCGTTCCCTTCGGTGTCGGAATAGGTGATGGATTGGTTCACCAGCTTGGTGCCCGGCGTCTGGGCGGTGTGGCGGATGAAGAACTCCAGCACGGCGCTTTCGCTGTCCGTCACCCCCAGGGCGGGGATGCTCCAGCGCAGGGAATGGCCGTCCAGCATAGTCGCGGTGCCCTTGTTGGGGGCCAGGATGCTGGTGATGAGGAAATCCGGGTGGACCACCTCGTTGATGACGATGTTGGTGGCGCCGGCTTTCATGCTGGCCAGGGGCGCGCCGGTCATGCTGCCGGAGCGGTCCAGCACCAGGACGATGTCGGTGGGGTTGGTGACGATATCGGGAGCGGCCGTCAGGGCCAGGGTCACCCGGAGGGTCCCGTCGCAGTCGGTTCTGGCGGCGCTGATCACTTTGTTGGAATTTGTAACACCCATTTTGTGCTACCTTCTTCTGGGGGTATATCCCCCACGCCATGCTATGCGGCGTTTCCGGAAGTGGTGCCTTCCATGGACAAAGGTCAATCCGGTTTTCCGGAGCGGCCTTGTTTTTTTGGCGCCTGCCGGATGTTCCCGGCGGGCGGCCCGGCAAATTGGCATAGGGAAAAGGCATAGCGATCTATTCGACATAAGTATTTGTTATTTGGGTGCCGCCGTGCTAAGATAAAGCCGTTGGAGGGATTGTTTTTCAGTGGGGATTTGTTCCAAAAATGACGGCGGACCATTGGAACGGTCCGGATGCGTCACAGGAAAGGATTGATGTTATGAAAGGCTGGCTTGCCCTTTTGCTGGCGGCGATGCTCACCGCCTGCTCCGCTTCCGGCGGCGCGGCGTCCGGCGGCGCGGCGGCCTCCGCGCCCAGCTCCGCCGGGTCCTCCGCGGCCCAGGAGGCCCCCTCCCAAAGCCAGGAGGAGGCCCCGCCGGAGGAAACCCCGGCTGTGGACAACACCTGGCAGGTGGACCTGCCGGAAAACCATAATATGGACCCTGCGGTGTTTGAGGCTCTCCACGCCGCTCTCCCCGGCTCCGGCATCCATTCGGTGGTGACGGTGAAGGACGGGGTCATCATCGACGAGTACTACGAGGACGGCTGCGATGCGGACAGCCTGTTCCAGCTCCATTCCGCCTCCAAATCCTACACCGGGGCCCTCATCGGCATCGCCATTGAGGAGGGGTATATCGACAGCGTGGACGACCCCCTCTCCAAATACCTGCCCCAGGTGCTGGAGCAGGAGGACACCCGCAAGCAGCAGCTCACCCTGCGCCACCTGCTGACCCACACCTCCGGCCTGGAGTGGTACGAGTGGGGCAGCGGCTACAGCAACTGGAACGAATTCCGCTCGGCGGACAACTGGGTGGACTATATCCTGGGCCGCAGCCTGGTTTACGAGCCCGGCACCGTCTTTAATTACAGCACCGGGAACACCCACCTCCTTTCGGCGGTTCTGGAGGCGGCCACCGGCATGGGCCAGGAGGAGTACTGCCGCATCCATCTCTTTGACCCCATGGGGGTTTCGGAGGAAACCTACTGGGGCACCGACCCCCAGGGGATTGTGGACGGCGGCAACGGCCTGGTGACCACCGCCCGGGACGCGGCCAAATTCGGCCAGCTCTTCCTGAACGGCGGCGTCTGGAACGGGGAGCAGCTGGTCCCCGCCGCCTGGGTGGAGGAATCCACCGCCGCCAAGAATAACGGCGCCGGGGACGGCACCGGCTCCTACGGCTACCAGTGGTGGATGCGCTCCTTCACCACCGGGGGATACGGCACTTACTCCACCCCTTACCCCGCCGCCACCTACGACGTCTATTACGCCTTCGGCCACGCGGGGCAGTTTATCCTTGTGGTGCCGGAGCTGGAGCTGGTCACCGTCTTTACCAGCAGCTGCCAGAGCTCCTACGGCCCCCGGCCCTACTTCACCGACTATATCCTGAACGCCTACATGGGGTGACAGAAGTATCGGTGTACAAGGCTGTCAAGGGGAAAAGCGGGATTTGGCGGGACGGCTTCCCGCTCCCGCTGTCCGGGATGCCCCATAAGAGCGTTTGGGCCGATCAGCGCAGTCATGTTGCCATAAAATGAAACGCCCCCTATTCCCAATAGAGGGCGTTTCATTTTGCGGGGGAGGCATCGCCGCGATAAAGACTTTACGAATCTTTTTTGGGGCCGTTTGTGATTTTTACATGGGGGTTCGTCTACAGCGCTTTTAAATAGGGGATCACTTTTATGGGCAAATTTACCATATTGGCGGGATATGCCGCATTCTGCGCGGTTGTGCCGTAGCGCCCCGGCTGTGGTTTTTATTATCATGCAGCAGGGGAAAAGCGCCATCGGTGGAACAGCAGCCTGGATGAAAAAAGGGACCGGAGTAAAAACTCCAGCCCCCTTTTTTGCGGCCTGGCCCGGGGTCCGGCGGGATGGCGCTGGGAATCCGGGATGCCGCGGTACCAC
>CAJFUT010000319.1 GCA_904420255.1 uncultured Angelakisella sp.
ACGTCCGCAAGAGTTCGGCAGGCGGCAGCCTGTGACTCGGTAGCCTGGACAGGAAAGACGTCAGGGCGGCGGGGCGGGGCGGCATTTTCCCCGCCCGCCTCTGGAAAACCGCTCTCCCTTATCGTATAATGGAGCTGTAAGGAAGCGCCCCGGATGGGGAAAACCAGGGAGGGAGGCTTGGAAATGGCACAAGGGCGGCTGGCAAGGCTGGAAAAGTATTTCCTCTATTTTGTCCTTTATTCCGTCATCGGCTGGCTTTACGAGGTCTTTCTGGAGGTGGTGGTCTACCGCTGGGGCTTCTCCAACCGGGGGGTACTGTTCGGCCCCTGGTGCGTCATCTACGGCGTCGGGGCCCTGGTGCTGATCCTCGCCCTGGGAGGGCTGAAAAAACGGGATATTCGGGTGGGCAAGGTCCCCGTCACTCCCTTGCTGGTGTTCCTGGGCATCGTGGTCCTCACCACCGCCCTGGAGCTCCTGGCCAGCTATCTCATGGAGTACCTTTTGGGGGGCTGGCAGTGGGATTACACCCGCTTCGCCTTCAATTTTCAGGGGAGGATCGCCCTGAACCCCAGCATCCGCTTCGGCCTGGGAGGGATGGTGTTCCTCTACATTTTGCAGCCCCTGTTTGAACGGCTCACCGGCCGGATGTCCCCCCGTGCCCTCCACCTGGCCGCCGGCGCCCTGGCCCTGGTGATGCTCCTGGACGCCGCCTGGACCTTCCTCCTGTAAATCCCGCCCCGACGCGCAAAAGGGCCCCGCTTGCTGAGCGGGGCCCTTCTTCCTGCGATGAGGGTTTGCTTATTTGCCGAAGTAGCGGTCCAGCAGGCCCTGGAAGGCGCGGCCGTGACGGGCCTCGTCCCGGGCCATCTCGTGGACGGTGTCGTGGATGGCGTCCAGGCCCAGCTCCTTGGCCTTCTTGGCCAGGTCGGTCTTGCCGGCGGTGGCGCCGTTCTCGGCCTCCACCCGCATCTCCAGGTTCTTCTTGGTGGAATCGGTGACCACCTCGCCCAGCAGCTCGGCGAACTTGGCGGCGTGCTCGGCTTCCTCATAGGCGGCCTTCTCCCAGTACAGGCCGATCTCGGGATAGCCCTCGCGGTGGGCCACACGGGCCATGGCCAGGTACATACCCACCTCGGTGCACTCGCCGGTGAAGTTCATCCGCAGGCCTTCCAGAATCTCCTCGGGGGCGCCGGAGGCGACACCCACCACATGCTCGGCGGCCCAGGCCATCTGGCCCTCCTCCTGCTTCTTAAACTTGGAAGCGGGGGCCTTGCACTGGGGGCAGAACTCAGGGGCGGAATCCCCCTCATGGACGTAACCGCAGACGGTGCAGACAAATTTAGCCATAAAAATATACCTCCCTGTTTTGATTGTCTTTGTTTGCTCTCTGATTCTGAAATCAATAATCATTATTAGATTATGGCTATAGTATAGCACACCTCTTTTTCAAATGCAAGGGGTTTTCAGAAAAAACTGGGGCTTTTTTCCTTTTTCTCCGCCTGCGCCCAGTCCCCCCTTCCCGAATATCCCAGAAGGGGGAGGAAATACTATCAATCGAGCCGGGTGGGAGTACCAGCCGCGCTCCAAAAAACTGGAGGTGAAATTCCATGGAAAACGAGAGAAATTCCAAGAACGAGCAGAAGCAGAACCCCAACAGCCAGAACCAGCAAAAGCAGCAGAAGCAGCAGAAGTCCGAAAACAAGAAATAAGGCCCTCGCCGCTTCCGCGCCGGAGGATTCTCCCCGAAGCCCTCCGGCGTACATAGGAAAAGGCGGCCCGGCCTCCTCAAAGCTCCACCTGGGCCACCACCGGGTAATGGTCGCTGGGGAAGCCCTCCTCCAGCCGCTCCCGCTGGAGCTGCACCTGGCGCAGCACCATATCCCGGCTGGTGAAGATGTAGTCGATGGGGGCGCCGCTAACCCTGCCCCGGAAGCCGTGGTAGCTGCGGCCGATCTCCCCCCCCTGCTGGAGGATGCCCCAGTAGCAGTCCCGCATGAGGCCGGCGCTTTTCGTAAGGTCGGCGGCGATCCAGCGGCGGAGGGTGCGGCTGGTGGGGGTGGCGTTGAAATCCCCCATAAGGATCACCGGCCCGGGGGCCTCCGCGTACCGGGCAGCGATGCGCCGGAGGATTTCCCGCAGGCCCCGGACCCGGGCAAAGTAGCTGAGGTGGTCCAGATGGGTATTGTAGACCCGGATGGGCTTTTCCGGGCTGTCCAGGGGCTGGAGCTCGCAGCAGGTGCAGATCCGGGGGAAGGGGGTGGTCCAGTCCCGGCTGGGCCGGTCCGGCGTGGGGGAAAGCCAGAAGGTCTGCTGGCTCATAAGATGGAACTTATCCTTCCGGAAAAAGATGGCGGTGTACTCCCCCTTGTGGCCGCCGCCCCGGCCCTCCCCCACCCACTGGTACTCCGGCAGGAGGCGCTCCATATCCCCCAGGGGGCCCTCGGTGAGCTCCTGGGTGCCCAGGATATCCGGCGACACCTCCCGGATGAGCCGGGCCGCCTGCCCCGCCCGGCGGTGCCAGGCGTGGGGCCCGAAGGGGAGAAGATTCCGCTTCAGATTAAAGGACATGACGACGATGGTTTCCATAGCTGCGGCAACACCTGCTTTCCTCTTGTATAGGATACAACGAAACTGCGTTTTTTGCAAATTCAAAAAAGCCGCCGCTCTGGACAAAAACCGACGCCGCTGGTATCATGGATGGAGAGAAGCCGGGATTTCCCGGCTCCTGCCAAAATTTCCCCGGGGAAGGCGGGGACTCATCAGGAAGCTTTCTGATGAGCGCGCCGCGAAGCCCTCGGGCGGGATGGGAGTGTTCTCCAAATGAGAAACGGATTCATCAAGGCGGCGGCGGCTTCCCCCAGGCTGCGGGTGGCCGACTGCGCCTATAACCGGGACCGGATCATCGAGGCCATCCGCCGGGCCCAGGCGCTGGACGCCCAGCTCCTGGTGCTGCCGGAGCTGGCGGTGACCGGCTACACCTGCGGGGACCTGTTCGGCCAGCAGACCCTCCTGGAGGGGGCGCTGGAGGCCCTGCTGGACATCGCCGCCGCCACCGAGGGGGGCGACCTGCTGACGGTGGTGGGGGCGCCCCTGGTGAAGGAGGGGCGGCTCTACAACTGCGCCGCCGTCCTCCAGGACGGGGAAATCCTGGGGGTGGTGCCCAAGCGGAACCTCCCCGGCTACGGGGAATTTTACGAAACCCGGAACTTCACCCCCGGCCCCGGGGAGGTGAGCGGCCTTGCCCTGGGGGAAAGCTGGGTCCCCTTCGGGGGGAACCTGCTGTTCCGCTGCCGGGAGCTGCCGGACTTCTGCCTGGGGGTGGAAATCTGCGAGGACCTCTGGGTCCCCTCCCCGCCCTCGGGGGCCCTGGCCGCCGCCGGGGCAACCGTCATCGCCAACCCCTCCGCCAGCGACGAGTGCATCGCCAAAGCGGATTACCGGCGGACCCTGGTGGCGGGGCAGTCGGCCCGGCTGGTCTGCGGCTATGTCTACGCCGACTGCGGCCCCGGGGAATCCACCACCGACCTGGTATTCAGCGGCCACAACCTCATCGGGGAGAACGGCGCTCTCCTGGCGGAATCCCCGCCCTTCGGGGAGGGCTTCGCCGTCACCGAGCTGGACCTGGAGCGGCTGGCGGGGCAGCGCCGGCGCACCACCACATGGCCCCTCCCCCCCAGGGAGGAATTCACCGAGGTGGAGTTCTCCATGGCCCTGCGGCCCGTCGCCCTCACCCGGGCCGTCTCCCCCACCCCCTTCGTCCCCGGCGACCCGGCCTCCCGGGCCGCCCGCTGCCGGGAAATCCTGGCCATCCAGGCCCAGGGCCTCGCCAAGCGCCTGGAGCACACCGGCGCCTCCGCCGCGGTGCTGGGCATCTCCGGGGGGCTGGATTCCACCCTGGCCCTGCTGGCCGCCGTCCGGGCCATGGACCTGCTGGGCCGCCCCCGGGAGGACATCCTGGCGGTGACCATGCCCTGCTTCGGCACCAGCGCCCGGACCCGCCGCAACGCCGGGGACCTCTGCCGGGCCCTGGGGGTGCGGCTGAAAACGGTGGACATCACCGGGGCGGTGAAGGGCCATCTGGCCGACATCGGCCACGACGGCGCCACCCCCGACGTCACCTACGAGAACGCCCAGGCCCGGGAGCGGACCCAGGTGCTCATGGACCTGGCCAACCTCTCCGGGGGGCTGGTGGTGGGCACCGGGGACCTTTCGGAGCTGGCCCTGGGCTGGGCCACCTACAACGGGGACCACATCTCCATGTACGGGGTCAACGCCTCGGTGCCCAAGACCCTGGTGCGCCACATGGTGGAAACCTTCGCCCTGGAGGCGCCGGAGGAGCTGCGCCGGGTGCTGCTGGACATCCTGGACACCCCGGTGAGCCCGGAGCTCCTCCCCGCCAGGGACGGGGAGATCACCCAGAAAACCGAGGACCTGGTGGGCCCCTATGAGCTCCACGACTTCTTCCTCTATTATACGGTGCGGTGGGGTTTTCCGCCCCGGAAGGTGTTCCGCCTGGCCAAATACGCCTTCGCCGGCGCCTGGGACGGGGAAACCATCCTGAAATGGCAGAAGGTGTTCCTCCGCCGCTTTTTCGCCCAGCAGTTCAAACGCTCCTGCCTTCCCGACGGCCCCAAGGTGGGGACGGTGGCCCTCTCCCCCCGGGGGGATTGGCGGATGCCCAGCGACGCCTCCGCCGCCCTCTGGCTCCGGGAGCTGGAGGAGCTGGACCCGGCGGAATAATCTCCCAGCGAAAAGGGATACGCGGCCCCGGCCGGGGCCCGTATCCCTTTTTTGCGCAGAAGTTTTCAGCCCATCCGGAGCCTCAGAGCAGGTGGTAATAGAGGCAGATGTCCTCGTAATGCCCGTCCTTCATGAGGAAGCCCCCGGGGATTTCCCCCAGCGGCCGGAAGCCCAGCCGTTCGTAGAGGTGCCGGGCGTGGACGTTGGTGCGGACCACGGCGTTGAACTGGAGGACCCGGAAGCCGCAGGCCCTGCCCTGGGCCAGGCTGTCCAGCACCAGCTTTTCCCCGATGTGGAGGCCCCGGGACTCCCTGCTCACCGCGTAGCTGGCGTTGCCGATGTGGCCGCAGCGCCCCACGTTGTTGGGGTGGAGGATGTAAAGCCCCAGGATGCGGCCGCTGTCCGAATCCTCCGCCACGGCGCCGTGGGTCTGCCCGGCGAAGAACTCCCGCCCGGACCTCTCATCCAGAAGGTCCAGCTGGGGGAAGGCCACCCCGTCCTCCACCACCTCGTTCCAAATGCGGACCATCGCCGGAAGGTCCCCCTCCCGGTAAGGGCGTACCTGAATCTCCATAGCCCCTTTCTCCTTTCATGCAGCGGTGCCGGCGGCTGTTTCCCGTCATCCCGGCGGCAGGCGGCCGCCGCCGATGCCAGATGCCCCCATTATACCGGCAGCGTGGGAAAAGGGCAAGAGGCCGCGGCCATTTCCCCGCCTTTTCCCCGCCGTTTTTCACCCCGCCGCCATCCAGCGTCACCCTTTCCCCATTGCGCCGGAGGGCGGAGCCGGGGCGGAAAAGGGCGCTGCCCCAAAATGTTGTGGGCAATTCGTTCCCATCACACAAAATATGCGTTTTCCCCCCTGGGAATTGTTTTTGAAAAATTTGGGAATTCTTCACACCCTTCCTTTCCCGGGACGGCTATAATGGGGTACAGCCACCCCTATCGCCTCACAACAGAAAGGAAGCTGACTGCCATGAAACATTCCCTTAACTGGCGCATCCGCCTTGCCGCCCCGGCGGCGCTGCTCATCCTCCTGGGAGGCTGCTCCGCCCAGGAGGCCCAGTCCCAGCAGGCTCAGGACGCCGGCTCCTCCCGGCAGGAGCCGGAAAGCCTGGAGGCCCAGGAGGCGGAATCCTCCTCCGGCGAAGCCCTGGCCCTTCTCATCGATACGGCCACCACCCAGTACTTCACCGGGGAAGCCCCCTCGGAGGAGGACATCGAAACCATCCTCACCGCCGGGGTCAACGCCCCCAGCGCCATGAACGGCCAGCCCTGGCATTTCTCCGCCGTCACCGATTCCGCCCTCCTGGAGCGGATCGCTGAGGACATGAGCGCCGGGATGCCGGCAGGGGCCGCCCCGGCCGCGTCCGCCGGGGACGAAGCGGAAAGCTCCTCCGGGGCCGAAGGCGGCAGCGCTGCCCCGGCCAAGGCGGGGATCGCCGACGCGCCCCTGGCCGTTGTGATTTCCTGCCCTGAGGGGTCGGAATTTGACGCCGGGCTCTCCTGCCAGGCCATGTCCTCCGCCGCCCAGCTCCTTGGCTACGGCACCAAGATCATCTCCTCCCCCACCATCGCCCTCAACGGCGAAAACCAGGCGGAATACCGGGAACTGCTGGGCATCCCCCAGGATTACTCCGCGGTAGCCGTCCTGCTGGTGGGCTATGCCGATGACTCCATCGACGAATCCGCCGACGGCTACACCGGCGCCACCAGCCGCAGCCCTATGGAGGAGCTGACAACCTACGTGACCCCCGCGCAATAGCCCCTGCCCAGAATTCCAGCCCAAGGGCCCCCGGCGGTGCCGGGGGCCCTTGGGCATACCAGGGAAAGCCACGCCCCCGGCTCTCCCTCCGGGGGCCGCAGGGAAGCCCCTCCACCCCCAGGAGAGGGAAAAAACGGCGGCTCTACCAACAATCGGTTGCCCGGCAGCACCTCCCGGGATACAATAAAAGCACCAAAACCCAGGAGGCGCAGTGATGCAGAACATTGATAAGGAAAAATTCGGGGCCTTTGTGGCCCATCTTCGGAAGGAAAAGGGCCTCACCCAGCGGGAGGTGGCGGATCGGCTCCACCTCTCGGACAAGGCGGTGAGCAAATGGGAAACGGGCCAGAGCATCCCGGACACCGGCCTCCTCCTCCCTCTGGCGGAGCTGCTGGGGGTGACGGTGACCGAGCTGCTCCTCAGCCGCCGGGTGGGGGAGGCCGCCCCCCTGGGAGCCGGGGAAACGGAGCAGGCGGTTCGGGCCGCCATCGCCTACCCCCGGGAGGGGGCCCGGGCCTGGGGGGAAAAGAGCCGGTGGAGGCCGGCCTACCTCCTTTCCCTGGGGGCGGCGGGGGCGGGGCTGCTCCTCTGCCGCCGGGACGGCGTCCTCACCGAGTCCCTGTGGACGCTGGTCCTTCTGGCGGCCCTTTTCGGCGGGTACTTCGTCTTTTTCGCCCGGACCCGCCTCCCCGCCTACTACGACCAGTACCGCGTCACCGGCTACAGCGACGGCTGCTTCCGGATGAACCTGGCGGGCCTCGCCCTCAACAACCGCAACTGGCCCCATATCCTGAACGCCGCCCGGGCCTGGGCGGCGGCGGTGCTGGCGGTCTGGCCCTTCCTCCACTGGGGGATGGCCTCCCTGCTGCCGGAGCTTTGGGGCCGGTGGGAGCTTTGGGCGGTGCTGGCCGCGGCCCTGGGCGGGCTGTTCCTCCCCTGCTATCTGGTGGGGAA
The DNA here is from genome assembly GCA_904420255.1 of uncultured Angelakisella sp. Classification (GTDB taxonomy): domain Bacteria; phylum Bacillota; class Clostridia; order Oscillospirales; family Ruminococcaceae; genus Angelakisella. The sequence continues at coordinate 7,457 of CAJFUT010000319.1, forward strand.
GAAGTGGGAATGACGCCAAAAGCCCCCGGCGCCGCCGGAAATCCGGCGGTACCGGGGGCTTTGCACATGGCTTCGGGCAAGTATCAGCGGCGGTTCCAGCTGCGGGCCAGGAAGAACCAGGCTCCCCCGAAATAAATGGGGAAGGGCACCAGCCAGAGCCAGCTGGGGGAGGCCGCCCCCAGCATATCCCGGATGAGGGTCAGGCCGGACATCGCGGCCAGGGAAAGGCCGATATAAGCGGCGACGCCGTACGGGAAAGCCTTCCCGTCCTTCTGGTGGACCAGAAAGAGAACCAGCGCCACCACAAAAACAACCGCCCCCGCGGCGCATAAATACAGTGCCATGTCGTTTCCTCCTTGCTGCTTCCCCGCCGGGGCTATCTGCCGGTGAGGTACTGATATTCGTCGCTGACCTTTTCAAAACCGAAATGCTTGTAGAGGCCCCGCCCCATGGGGGAGGAGTGGAGCACCACCTTGCTGCAGCCCCGCTCCTCCGCCCAGGCCACCGCGAAGGCCAGGAGCCCCCGGGCGGCCCCCTGCTTCCGCCAGGCCGGCCGGATGTACATATTCATAAACCGGGCCATCCGCCCGTTGAGGAGCCCCGCCGTGGGGGGCATCTCGTAGAAGGAAAGCCCCGCCGCCCCCACGGCCTCCCCATCCCTCTCGCAGAGGAAGGCGGCATGGCTGCCGTCGGCCAGGGCCCTGCGGTAAAAATCCAGGGTGGCCTCCCGGAGGGGCTCCTCAGGGAAGCTGCCGTCCCGCTCCCGCCGCATCTCCAGCCGCAGCCGGGTCAGGGTTTCCAGGTCCTCCAGGGCGGCGGCGCGGTATTGGAAATCCATCTCGTTTCCTCCTACGGATTTTTCAGGCGGGCTCCGCCGGGCTCAGCTTCCCCGGTGGAGGACGGTCATCAGGGGCTTGCAGACCGCCGCCCCCACCACGCCGGCGGCGATGGTTTCCAGGATGCAGTTGAGGCTCGCCATGGTGATGAAGACATCCCGCAGGGGCATGGCGTTGAAAAAGAGCCACATGGACCCCAGCACCATGAGGGTGTGGAGGATGGTGGCCGCCACGGCGCTGACGCCGATGGCCGGGATCTCCCCCATAAACCGCTTCAGGGCCCGGTAGAGCCAGGCGGCGATGAGGCCCAGCAGCACCCGGGGCACCAGGCTCATCACCAGGGACTGGATGGGCTTGCCGCTGAGGAAGGGGGAAAAGAGCAGGTCCGCGGGGCTGGCCGCGAAGAAGGTGGCCTTGATGATGGCCAGGACGCCGAAGGTCCCTCCCAGTATCCCGCCGTAGGTGGGCCCCATGAGGATGGCCCCGATGATCACCGGGATATGGAGGATGGTGATGGAGATGGGGGGGATCATGATGAACCCCAGGGGTGTGAAGGCCAGGACCGCCTCCAGGGCGATGAGCAGGGCGAGCTGGGTCAGGTCCCTGGTCTTCCGGGTCGCGTTTGACATTGGAATATTCCTCCTTGCTGCCGCTCACGATGGATGCGGCGCATTTTTTATGGAAACGCCCCGGAATGGGGCGTTCTCACCGGAGTGGGGCTTCGCCCGGGGCCTCCCGGGTCAGGCTTCGTTTTTGTGGTACAGGTAAAGGAGGCCGTCCAGGAGAAGGTTGTCGTCCAGAATGATCTGGCTGCGGCAGTAGGGCACCACCGCCGGGGCGATGCCGCCGCAGGCCACCACCGTGGCCTTCTCCCCCAGGGCCTCCTGGTACCGCTGGATCATGCCGTCCAGCATGGAGGCGGCCCCCAGGATGGTGCCGGACTTCATGCAGTCGATGGTATTGGTGCCGATGGCCGCCCGGACGTCGTCGTCCAGGTTGATGTGGGGAAGCTGGGCGGTGCGGCTGGAGAGAGCCCGGAGGGAGATCATCACCCCCGCCATAATGGCGCCCCCCAGGAAGCTTTTGTGCTCGTCCACCACGGTGATCTTGGTGGCGGTGCCCAGGTCCGCGATGATGGCGGGGAGGGGGTATTTCACCATGGCCCCCACGGCGGTGGCCAGCATATCCGCCCCCAGCTCCCGGGGGTTGTCAATGCGGATATTGAGGCCGGTCTTCATCCCCGGCCCCACCTGCATCACCCGGACGCCGGGGCAGAGGAGGCCGATGGCCCCGCAGAGGGCCGGGGAGAGGGGCGGCACCACCGAGGAAACGATGGCCCCTTCCACCTCACCGAAGTCCACATGGTGGAGGGAAAGAATGTCCCCCAGAATGGCGGCATACTCATACTCGGTCTTGGTGGAGTCGGTGCTGAGGCGGACCACAAAGTCCAGCCTGTCCTCACGGTACCCCCCGACCACAATATTGGTGTTGCCGATGTCCACTGCCAGGATCACGGACAGCCCTCCCTTTACTTTTCCACGATTTCGTTGCTTGCTCTTGCAGTGTATCGCAAAACGGCGGCCTTGTCAAGGCGGGGGCGGGCTGGGGCCGGGCGGCCAAGTCCGTGAGAGGAGCGCCTTCATGACGCTAGGTCATGCCCCGCTCTCTGGCTTCGCCCTACGGGCTCCGCAGGGTTCGTTCCCACTCTAAGATTCAAAAGGCGCTTTTGCCCCCCTGACGATACGAAAAAGCCTTCGGGCCCCGAAAGCCGGGTCCGGGTAAGGAAGCATTGGCCCTGACGTAGGATTTTTGGGCCAAACAAAAGCAAGTGCGCCGCGCAGCCGGGTGGCCCCGGCAGGCGCTGACGTGAGAAGCGGCTCGGGAACCGGAAAATTGTGCGCCGCTCAACTTGCGCTTCTTGCGGACTAAGTTAAGCGGCGCACAAAGCTGCGGTTCGCAGACCGTTCCTCACGTGATTGGCAGCGGGGCCTTCCCCCGCCCGGGCCGATTCTGGCGGACCAAGCTGCGCGGCGCACATACTTTCGCCGCTGCGTCCGCAGCTCACGTCAGCGGCTGCCCGGCCTACCGGGCCTGGATGGAATTGAGAATGGCTTCAAATTTCTCCCGCTGCTCGGCAATCCCCGCACCGCGAAGGGGGTAGAAGGTGATGACCTTCATTTCCCCATCCGCCTGGATGCAGAAAACAATGGTGTTCTGGAAGCCGGTCATACCTCCCTCGGACACCTCCCGCTGGAGGAAGTAGCTTTTGGCGGGGCAACCTCCAAAGGTCTCCTGGGAAACGCTTTCTGCGTCGGAATAAGCCTGGTCATAGGCGGCAAAGGGGTCCTCCCCCTGAGCGATGGGCTCGGAGGAAAAATCCGCAACGTGCCGGGGCAGTTCCGAAGCGTCGCCGTAAATGGCGTTCCCGTCCACCACCCATTCCTCCGGGAGCCAGAGGGAGAAGGAGCCCAGGTCCGCTTCCCGGTACCCGGAAGCGCCGGCGGTGGAGGGGGTGCTCTCCCCCTCCGGGACGGCCTCCGGGGCTTCCGAGGAGGATTCGGCCGGGGCCTCCGGCTCCCCGCTCTCCCCCTCCAAGGGCACGGAAGAGGGGGCCTCCGGCTCCGAGGCGGACTGTGAAGAGGCGGGGCTTTCCGCCGAGGAGGAGCTGTCCTGGGAAGCGCCGTCCCCGCAGGCGGCGAGGCCAAGGCAGCAGACTGCCGCCAAAAGGGCGGCCGCAATTTCTCGTTTCATGAAAATTCACCTTTCTTTTAACTTTTTTCTGAAATACCTCCGAAAGGAGGGCTTATATCAAATAACGAAACCCAGGCACACTTATTGCAGCGGCTTTTCAAAATTTCTCCTGTCCCACCCTTCTGGCAGACTAAGCCGCGCGGCGCACCTGCTTTCGGCCCTCGGGCCGCTTCTCACAGGATTGGCAGCCGGGGCCTACCCCGCCCGGCTGGGCCGATTCTGGCAGTCCAAGTTGAGCGGCGCACCTGCT
>CAJFUT010000320.1 GCA_904420255.1 uncultured Angelakisella sp.
CTTCACCACCTGGATGTGGTCGGAAAGGCTCTCATACCGGCCCAGCAGGTTCTCGATGACGGCGTCCTCCTCGCCGGACTGGACGATCCAGTAGATGGTGACGTCCTCCTCCAGGGCGTTCACCACCACCTTGGTGTTGCTGGTGACGGAATAGAGCTTGGTGGCGCTGATGTCGTACTGGGTGAGGTTGGTTGGCAGGGCCGACGCCAGGATGTTCACCACAATCACCAGGGCCAGGACGATGGCGGTGATAATCAGGGAATAGGAGCCCCCCTGGAAGGCGATGCGGTCCCGGCCGGAGCCTTCCGGCCCGCCGGAGCGTTTCTGATCCTTCATCAGTTATACCTCCTTTTCTCAAGGGACTGCACCGAAAGGAACAGGAAGAGGGCGATCACCGTCAGGTAGTAGACAATGGCGGTCATGTCGAAGACGCCGTTGACAAAGACGTAGAACCGCTCGAAGAGGGAAAGGGTGGTCATGATCCGGGGCAGCAGCCCCTCGAAGAGGGAGCCGTCCACCAGGTAGGCGGCCAGCACCGCCGCGATGGAGCAGAAGCTGACCCAGTAGGCCAGGTTTCGGTTCCCGGTCAGGTAGCGCACCACCGCCCCCGCCAGGAGGCAGATGACCCAGAGGGCCGCCACCGTCCCCACGGCGGTGGAGGAAACGTATTCCGAAAGGCTGACGCTGTAGTAGTTGAGGAGGATGGCGGCGATGCCGATCCCCGCCGCCAGGCCCTGGTTGTCGGTGAGGGAGGAGATGAACACCCCCAGGGCCAGCAGGGCGGCCCCCATGACAAAGAAGGCGAAGATGGAGCCGCAGGAGGTGGGCAGGTACACCTCCCCGAACTGGGCAAACACCAGGGGATAGAGGCAGATGAGGCAGAGGGGGATGAGGTACACCACCAGCAGGGCCAGGTATTTGCCCAGGACCACCTGGGTGGTGGTGATGGGCAGGGAATAGAGGAGCTGGTCGGTTTTCTGCCGGCGCTCCTCGGCGATGACCCGCATGGTCAGCACCGGGACGATCACCGCGAAAACCAGGCAGCTGTAGCCCAGGACGTACTCGAAATTGCTCACCGCCGCCTGGATGTTGTAGAGTATCGCCCCCAGGCCCACAAAGGCCAGGAGGAAGGCGCCGAAGACATAGGCCGACAGGGAGTGGAAATACCCCCGCAGCTCGTGCTTGAATACCGCGATCATTCTCCATCCGCCTCCTTTTCCGCCCCATCCGCCTCACCGGAGGGCCGGGCGCCGTCCTGGGCGGCCCCGGCCGCCTCCTGGGCCCCGCCCTCGGTGAGCTCGATGAAGATATCCTCCAGGTTGGCCTTCTTGAGGCTCATCTCCAGCAGGGCCTTGTTCTTTGCCGCGAAGGCGAAGAAGAGCTGGCGGGAGATGCCGTAGATGTCCTTCTGGTCGGTTTTGACCCGGGCCCGGGCGTAGCCGTCCTCGCCGGCCTCGGCCTCGGAGGAGGTGATGCCCCGGACGCCGGAGAGGATTTGCCGCACCTCCTCCGGGGCGGCCTCGGCGGTGAAAAGGATCTCCCCCTGGGAGAGCATCTCCCGCTCCAGCTTCTCCGGCTCGTCAAAGGCGATGAGCTTGCCGCCCGCGATGATGAGGATCTTTTCGCAGATGGTCTGAACCTCCGAGAGGATGTGGGAGCTGAGGATCACCGTGTGGGCTTCCCCCAGCTGGCGGATCAGCTCCCGGATCTCGATGATCTGGAGGGGGTCCAGCCCCACGGTGGGCTCATCCAGGATGATGACCCTGGGGTTGCCCAGCAGGGCCTGGGCGATCCCCACCCGCTGCCGGTAGCCCTTGGAGAGGGCGGAGATGCGGCGGTGCCGGACGTCCCCGATCCGGATCTTTTCGATGACCTCCTGGATCTGCCGGTCCAGCTCCTCCTTCCGCAGCCCCTTGGCCTCCCCCACGAAGCGCAGGTATTCCTCCGGCGTTTCGCTCATATAGAGGGGGGGCTGCTCCGGCAGGTAGCCGATGAGGCGCTTGGCCTCGTTGGGTTCTTCAAAGATATCGTGGCCGTCGATGCGGACGTGACCCTGGGTGGCGGAAAGGCATCCGGTCATGATGTTCATGGTGGTGGATTTGCCCGCGCCGTTGGGCCCCAGGAAGCCGTAGACCTGCCCGTCCTCGATGCGGAAGGAGAGGTCGTCCACGGCCTTGAGGTCGCCGTAGCATTTTGTCAAATGCTCTACTTCGATCATTGGGAAGCCTCCTTTGCAGTTTCGTTTGGCCCAATTACCGTCATTATAGCGGCCCAGGCTGAAAGGAAACTGAAAAGAGCGGGGCACTGCCCCGCTCTTTTGCGGGCCGAAGGCCCGCACC
>CAJFUT010000321.1 GCA_904420255.1 uncultured Angelakisella sp.
CACGGGGGTCCGGGGGGCTCCCCGGCCGCTCTTTGTCACTTTCTCTCGGCAGAGAAAGTGAGGCCCGGACTTCCGGTGCGACCGGAGTGAACTAATAAGCAGAAAACACTGCGGAACAGAAAAAGAGAGCAGGGCACAACCTGCCACCATGAAGGCGCTTCTCTCACGGACGCCAAAGAGCGGCGCACAAACTTGCGATTCTGGAAGCCTTCTCTTACGGACATAAAGGCGCCTTTCCCGCTGGGGTTAGGAACGAACCTTGCGGGCGCAGCCCGCCAAAGAGCGGCGCACAAGCCAACGATTTACGAACCACAGCTCACGGACCTGAAGGTTTACAAATTGTTCAGGACTGTTCCTCCCGGGGCAGGATATAATAGAACCAGGATTGAAAGAAGGGAGGAAGGGGAAAATGAAAGGTGTCAGGAAGCGCCTTCTGGCCGTCCTGCTTTGCCTGGGCCTCTGCCTGGGGCTGGCGGCCTGCGGAGGGGCGGAAGCGGAAACCGACGAGGAGCTCACCGAGGAGTTTTCCCGGCTGCTGGCGGCGGATTTTGAGGTTTATTATCTGTTCTATTCCGACGGCCTGCCGGTGGACCAGAGCGTCACCCGGCAGGTGGACGGGGCGGACTACCATCCGGTGAACTCCACGGAATACAAGAGCCTGGAGGATCTGCGCCGGCTGCTGGAGGGCATCTACGCCCAGGAGAGCCAGGTGGAGGCCCTGATGGCGGTGAAGGACCCCCACGGCATCCCCCTTCTGGCCGAGGAGGACGGCGTCCTTTACCGGAGCGCCAGCCGGGATATCTATGCCCTGGGCTATGAGGTGGACGAGAGCACCATCCGCCTGGAGGCCCGGGAAGAGGACAGGACTTCCTTTGTCTTTCAGGAAACGGGCCTGGACGGCTCCCTCTACGAAACCAGGATGTCTATGGCGCGGTCCTCCCAGGGCTGGCGGCTGGAGGAGCCCCGCTCTGAGGCACGGCGGGAGATAATCCGGGAGGGCTCGGGGGAATCCTCCGCTATCCCAGAGGGAGAGGCCCGGCAGACGGCGGAAGGCTTCCTGGACGCCCTTACCTCGGGGGACGCCGTGGCCATCGCTGAGATGACCATGGGGGATGAGGGGATTTGGTCGGCGGTCCATGTTTCCCGGGCCGAGATCACCCAGGTCAATGAGGAGCTGGACAGCCAGGGGGATTATACCGTCACCCTGCAGGTGGAATCGGGCGGCGGAATCCTGGAGGAGGGGGAGGTGGACTACCGCCTCCATGTGGGGTTCGATCCTCTCTCCGGCCGGGTGGCCCCCCTTTATTTTCAGCCCGCGGACCGGGAGTACTATAACTGGCTGGACTATGCCGACACGGTGGGGGAGGATTCCCCTGCCCAGGTGGTGGAAGGGTTCATCAGCCTCTATGGGACCCAGCTTTTTTCCAGCCCGGAGGAGCTTCCGGCGGAAACCGTCACCGAGTTCGCCATTGTCCAGATGGCCGAGGCCACCGGCGAGTGGGACCGGGTCTACACCCCCCAGGAGGTGGCGGACCAGGTGGAGATCACCTTCGGCCTCGCCGCCTTTGACGGCAGCGCCACCCCCTTCTACAGCCAGGAGCAGGGGGGATACATTATGTGGGGGCGGGGCGGCAGCAGCTTCAATATGCTGATGGAGATGCCGGAGATTCAGGACGGGCAGGCCCGGGTCCGGGTGGGCTTTTATGAGGACCTCCTCTGCACCGTCCCGGAAAACGCCGTTGTCTACACCCTGGAGCAGGCCCCCCAGGGCGGCTGGCGGCTCCTTTCGGCGCTGGCGGAAAGCGCCGGCCAGTAAATTTCCATTACAAAAAAGCATCATTCCCTCAAAGGGTCCGGCTTTGCCGGGCCCTTTTTGCGCCTCTGGAAGCCCTTCCTCGCGAAATCGATGCAGGAGGCCCCGTCCTGCCCAGGTTAGGAACGAACCTTGCGGGCGCAGCCCGCCAAAGAGCGGGGCACAGTCTGGCGCTGCTGGGAGCTTTCGCTTACGGACAAAAAAGAGCGGGGCACACACTTGCGATTCCGAAAGCCTTTTCTAACGGACAAAAAAGAGCGGGGCACAGTCTGGCGCTGCTGGAAGCTTTCGCTTACGGACAAAAAAGAGCGGGGCACAGTCTGGCGTCGCTGGAAGCCTTTTCTAACGGACAAAAAAGAGCGGGGCACAAACCTGCGGTTCGTAAAACGCAGCTCACGGACCTGAATTTTGATGGTTCTGCCTGGTGCGACAAGATGTTCCCGCCCGGGGGGCTTATACTGTTTTTTGGGACCCCGGAAGGAGGTGGCGATCTTCCCAAATGGAATATGTGGTCTACGGGGACGTCCTGGTGGCGGTGAATTTTATCATCGATCTTTTGATCCTCCGGCTCTGCCAGGCCCTCACCGGCCTGCGGCAGAAGGGCTGGCGCCGGTACCTGGCCGCGGCGGCGGGGGGCCTCTGCGCCATGGCGATCTTTCTCCCCGCCGGTTCCTTCTGGCTGGACGCCGCTGTCCGCCTGGGAGTTTCCCTGGTGGTGGTTTCCATCGCCTACGGCAGGCAGCCTCTCCGGGTGTTTTTCCGGGTGCTGCTGGTGTTTTACGCCGTCAGCTTCCTGGTGGCGGGGGTGGTCATCGCCCTGTGGTTTCTCAATCCTTCCGGAGGCTACGCCTACGGCAACGGGGCGGTCTACCTGAACCTGCGGCCCACGGCCCTCCTGGGGGCGGCCGCCGCGGCCTATCTCTTTGTCCGGGCCTTTGACCGGGTGTTCCGCTGGAGCCGGGGCGCCCGGGACCGCTGCCGGGTCAGGGCCGTCCGGGATGGGCGGATGGTGGAGTTCACCGCCCTGGCGGATACGGGAAACCGCCTCACCGAGCCCTTTTCCGGGAGGCCCCTGGTGCTGGTTTCCATGGAGAAGGGGAGAATGCTCCTGACCCCGTCGGAGAGCCGCTGGCTGGAGGCGGGGATGGAGGGGGAGGACCCGCCTGCGGGGGTGCGGGTGGCGCCCTATGCCACCGTGAACGGGCGGGGGCTGCTGGCGGTCTTCCGGCCGGACTGCCTGGAGATTGAGGTGGACGGCCGGTGGCTGGCGGCGGACGGCTGCCTGGCCCTCTCTCCGGGGGCCGGGACTCCCCGGGACTGCGACGGCATTTTCCACCCGGGGATGATACAGCTGGCGGCGCCGGCAGGCGGAAAGGGTTTTCAGTAAGGGGGCATCGAGAGTGACGGCAGGTGAGTATGGCGGCATCCCGGCATGGGGGAGGGGGCTTCTGGCCCGGCTGAGGAAATGGCTGCTGGGATTTGGAAAAGAGGAAGGCGTTTTTTACATCAACGGGCCGGAAACCCTCCCCGCGCCCCTGAGCCGGGAGGAGGAGGAGAAGGTCTTCACCCTCCTGGAAACCGACCGGGCCTACGCCAGGGAGCAGTTGATCGTCCACAACCTGCGGCTGGTGGTCTATATCGCCCGGAAGTTCGAGTCCACCGGGGTGGGGATCGAGGACCTGATCTCCATCGGCACCATCGGCCTCATCAAGGCGGTGAACACCTTCTGCCCGGCCCGGAACATCAAGCTGGCCACCTACGCCAGCCGGTGCATCGAGAACGAGATTCTCATGTACCTGCGGAAGTTCCAGAACGTCAAGAATGAGGTTTCCATCGACGAACCCCTCAATGTGGACTGGGACGGCAACGAGCTTCTCCTTTCCGACATCCTGGGGACCGAAAACGACGCGGTGAACCGGATCATCGAGCAGGATGTGGAGCGGAGCATCCTCCTGGAAGCGGTGAGCCGCCTGGAGGGGCGGGAGCGCACCATTATGGAGCTGCGCTTCGGCCTGGGCGGCCATGAGGAAAAGACCCAGAAGGAGGTGGCGGACCTGATCGGTATTTCCCAGTCCTACATCTCCCGGCTGGAAAAGAAGATTATCAAGGGGCTGAAAAAGGACCTGGAAAAGGTTTATTGAGAAGGGCTTCGGGAAAAACCGGGTCCGGGCCGCAGGCGGCGCCGCCTCGCCCGGGCCCGGTTAAGGCTCCGGGGCCTTTCCTTTTGGGCCCGGGTCTGGTATCATAAAACCCAGGCGGCCGGGAACCCGGCGGGCGGCCATCTGCGTCCCGCGCCGGCCTTCCCGGCGGAAAAGAAGGAGGAGGGTATATGAAGCCTGTCATCGGCATCACAGCCTGCCATGAGGAGGAAAAAATCTATAAAACCAACGACACCTATGTCCGGGCGGTTCTCCGGGCCGGGGGGATACCCCTTTTGATCCCCTCCGCCGCGGCCCCGGAGGACCGGGACCGCCTGGCCGGCCTGGTGGACGGCTACCTGGTGCCCGGGGGCATCGACACCGCCCCCCAGTATTACGGGGAGGAGCCCCTGGCCCAGGTCACCGAGATGGACCGCGCCCTGGA
>CAJFUT010000322.1 GCA_904420255.1 uncultured Angelakisella sp.
AAGTCCTCCTCCTGGGAAAAGCCCCTTCCCTGGGTCTGGAGGTAAAGGACCGGCTCCTGGGCCGCCGGCTCCAGGACCGCCAGCACCTGCCCCTTTTCCACCTGGCCGCCCATGGAGGCATACCGCTCCCGGACCTGATAATTCCCGGATACCAGAAGGTCGTACGCCGCCCCGGGGCAGATGTACCCCTCGCAGCGGATGCTGGGACGGTAGGACACCGTCTGGGGAGAGATCACCTGGTACCGCCCCACCCCTTCCAGGATCAGCCCGGGGGCCGCTCCCGCCAGGGCGATGAAGCCGAATACAGCGGCCAGGGCCAGAACTTTTTTCATACCAAAGGCCCCCCACACAAAAAATAAAAAGGTTCTGAAAACCATCTCTGAAGATAGTTTTTCAAAACCCTTTTTAAATATGCCCGTGGGAAGAGAGAAAACAGCGGCTGCGGGCCGGTGGCTTCCAGTGGGAAGGAATCCGTTCCCGCTGGGGGCGGCCGCATATTTTCCGCTTCCGTCCAGAAACTATCCTCCAGGAGGCGTCAAGGATATGAACCTCATTGTCTGCAGCGAAAACTGCATCCACCAGAAGGACGGATACTGTGTTCTGGAGCATCCCTCCGCTGTGCCCAACCCCCAGGGCTCCCTGGAAAACCGCTGCATCTACCTGGAGCGGCCGGGCCCGTCGGACTCAGCTCCGGCCCAGGCGCAGGACGGCGAAGGCCTCTGAGATATTGGAAACCCCGTGGAACGCGGCGCCGGGGTACTGGGACGGATCAAGGCCCCTGAGGCTGCTCGTGGGCAGCACGAAGGTGGTGAAGCCAAGGCGGTAGGCTTCCCCGATCCGCTGGGGGGCCAGGCTGACGGAGCGCACCTCGCCGGCCAGCCCCACCTCACCCAGGGCCATGAGCTTGGAGTCCACCGGCTTGTCCAGCAGGTTGGAAACCAGGCTCAGGGCCACCGCAAGGTCGGCGCCGGGGTCGTCGATGCGCATTCCCCCCGCCACGTTGATAAAGACGTCCAGGTTCCCCATGAAATACCCGCCCCGCTTTTCCAGCACGGCGATGAGCAGGGCGGTGCGGTTGTAGTCAAAGCCGGTGGAAACCCTCCTGGGGTTGCCGAAGCTGCTTTTGGCGATCAGGGCCTGGACCTCCACCAGGATGGGGCGCGTCCCCTCCATGAGGCAGGTGATGCAGGTGCCGGAAACGTCGGTGGGCCGGCCCATCAGCAGCATCTCCGAGGGGTTCTTCACCTCGGTGAGGCCGCTGCCGCTCATTTCAAAGACGCCGATCTCGTTGGTGGAGCCGAAGCGGTTTTTGATGGCCCGGAGGATGCGGTAGCTGAGGTTGCGGTCCCCCTCAAAGTAGAGGACGGTGTCCACCATGTGCTCCAGCACCTTGGGCCCGGCGATGCCCCCGTCCTTGTTGACGTGGCCCACCACAAAGAGGGGGATTTCATTGCCCTTGCAGGCGTTGATGAGCAGCTGGGTGCATTCCCGCACCTGGGTGACGCTGCCGGAGGAGGAGGTGATGGCGGAGCTGGAAACGGTCTGGATGGAATCCACCACCACAATGTCCGGCTTTTGGGCCAGGATGGTTTCGTAGATCTCCTCGGCCTTGGTGGTGGCGGTGAGGAAAATATTGCCGCCGTCCACCCCCAGGCGGTTGGCCCGGAGCTTCACCTGGCGCATGCTCTCCTCCCCGGATACATAGAGGACCCGCAGGCCGGGGTCGATGGTGCGGCACATCTGGAGAAGGATGGTGGACTTGCCGATGCCGGGGTCGCCGCAGACCAGGATGGCGGCCCCCGGGACGATGCCTCCCCCCAGCACCCGGTCCAGCTCAGCCATGCCGGTGTGGTAGCGCACCGATTCGTCGGCGGAAACCTCCGACAGGGCCCGCACCTGGGAGGGGGCGGCCCGGACCTCAGGGGCCGTTCCCTTGGAGGCGGACCCGCCCGTCAGCCGGGTTTCCTCCACAAAGGAATTCCAGCTGCCGCAGTCGGGGCATTTCCCCTGCCATTTGGGGGATTCGCTGCCGCACTGGGTGCAGACAAAAACCGTTTTTACCTTGCTCTTTACCGCTGCCATAAAACCTTTTCCGCTCCTTTTGCCTTGACCGTCCCCTGGGCTAGGGCTGCTCCAAGGACGCCTCCCCTTCCCCGGCCTGCCCCTGGTTGTCGTAAAATTCCAGAAGGGAGCAGCAGAGGGTAAAGGCCATCTGGTCCTGGTACTCCTCCTGCTGGAGCAGGGCCGCCTCGTCAGGGTTGGAAATAAAGCCGCATTCCACCAGGACGGCGGGATTCACGGTATTATTATATAACAAAAACAGGGAGCTGTCAGCCCTTTTGATCTGGCGGGTGTTCTCCGGCTGGATCAGCAGCCGCACATTGTCCTGGATGGTCTGGGCAAGCTCCTCGCTCCCCGGGGCTTTGGGGGCGTAAAAGACCTGGGCCCCCTTGATGCGGGATTGGGGGAATTTGTTCATGTGGATGCTCACCACCACCGACTCCGGCTGGGCGGTCATAATGGCCAGGCGGTTTTTCAGGTCGGAGTTTTTCTGGTCCCGGATGGTGGTCTTTCCCTCGTCGTGGATGGAGATATCCTCCTCCCGGGTCATTTGGACGTCAAAACCGAACAGGGAGCACAGCTCCCGGGTCTTGAGGGCGATGGCCAGGTTCAGCTCCTTCTCCACGATTCCGTTGGCCGACGCCCCGCCGTCCACCCCGCCGTGGCCCGGGTCCAGGATCACCACCGGCCTGGTGGTGGTGGGCAGCCCCACCGTCCGGGTTTCCAGGGTGCGGTCCAGGGCGCCGAAGACCAGGGCGGCCGTCACCAAAACCGTCACCGCCCCCAGGATCAGGAGGCATTTCCGCTTTTGCCTGCAGGTCATTTCCCTCACTCCCTCTCACAGGGGATATATGAAGGGGACAAGAAAAAATATGCCCGCCCGAGCCGCGCCAAGGCGGGGGCAGGCATATTTCCCGGGAAAACTGTTTCAGGCCAGGGGCTCCAGCCCCCGGTCCACGCCGCCGGTGCCCAGGTCGGTGATTTGGTACTCCCCTTCCCCCACCCGGGCAAACCGGCACTGGAGATAGCAGTCGGTCCAGCGCCAGCCCCCGTCCTCCAGGGGCGCGCCGCCGCCGTTGGCGGAAATCCAGTAGGCGGTGGTGGGGGTTTCATAGCTGTAAATGATGGAGACCACAAATTCCTCCAGGGTCCCCGCCATGGGGGTGAGGCTCTGAAGCTGGAAATCCTCCATCCGGATCTCCTCCGGCAGGTCCTGGGCCCCAAAGGCGCCGTAATACCCCAGGATGCCGTCCCGGGCGATCCCCTCCATGGCGGTTTCCCCAGTTGTGAACCGGGAAACGGATTGGGACACCCCCTCCACCGCCGTCCCCAGGTAGATGTTCCACACCTACCGGGCGGCGTCCTCCGAAAGGGGCGCCCGGTAACTGGAAAGATCGTCGGCGTAGATGGTTTCCCCCTCCCGGTAGAGATACCAGGCGTTTCCGGCATCCCCCACCTCGATCCGGAGGAAATCTTCCGCCTCCTCCGGCGTCCACTGGGCCTGGCGGGGCTGGGCGTCACCCTCCCCCTGGAGGAGCCGGGCCACCTCCCCGGCCAACTCTGGGGATTCCAGGGAAAAGCCCCGCAGCCTTTCCCCGCCCGCCGTCTGCTGGAAGGAAAGGCGGCTCCCGGCCGCCCCGGCGCTTTCCGAAACCTCCCGGAACACCTCCAGAATGCCGTCGTAGGCGGCCTGGTCCAGCTCCAGGCGGTAGTCACCCGCCCTTTCCATATAGAAGCGGCCCTGGCTTTCATAGACATAGTAGACAGTTTCCGGGTTTCCCATCTGGATCAGCAGGTAGCTTTCCGCCGGCGGCGTCGCTCCCACCTCCCCCGGCGCCTCGGCGCCGCTGAGAAGGAGGGAGGCCAGCCGGGTGCCGGTGTCGTTGTTCTCAGCGGAATAGAGGGGCCCCGCCTCCCCGCCGGCCACCTGGGAGAAACCCACATAGTAGCCGCCCAGGGCCTGGCGATCCCCAGCCCGGGCCTGGTATTCCTCCAGGGCCTGGATCAGCCGGGAGATTTCGGAATCATCCACCCCATAGGCCAAGCCGTCGAGGCCGCTCCAGACCTCCCCGGCGGTGAAATAAAGGATGAAGTTCCCCACGCTCACCTCCGGGGGCCGGATGTAGTGCAGGGAAAACTGCCAGGGGCGGTTTTCGCTCTGGTTCGAGGAAACCGGCCGGTAGGTCACCTCCAGGGAGGAAACCAGAGCCGAAAGGGCTTCCACATCCGCCGGGTCGGTGATGGTGAAGGTGGTGGTTTCCATCCCGGGCATCACCACCTCCACCGATTCCCCCCAGATGGT
>CAJFUT010000323.1 GCA_904420255.1 uncultured Angelakisella sp.
CTCATGGCATAATAGCCTTAAAAGGCTATTATACTTTGATTTCAAAGCCGTTTTTCTCCCCGGCTGCGCCGGGAACCGAAAAACATATTTTGATTCCCGCCCCCTTTCCGCCGCCCCTTCGCCCTTTTCCCAGCTCCGGGAATATATGGGGACATATAATTTTTTATACGACGGCCCGGGCCGCGCCTCTGGATTCAGAGGCAAACAAGCCTAAAAATTCTTGCGGGCAGGGCGGTTTCCATGTCTTTGTGCACAAGTTTCAAGGCGCCTTTCTGTAAATGTAGACAAAGTTCTATATTTGTAGAAAAAAGTATTGACGAGATAGACTTTATTCTATATCATAGGGGGTGAAACGGGGGGGTAACCCCGGCCAAGTAGAGGAGGCGCTGTGTTATTATGAAGATGATCCAGACCAAATATTCTGTTCGGGACGGGGGCCACTACAGCCCCGCGGTGGAATGCAACGGGACCCTTTATATTTCCGGACAGCTTTCCATCGACCCGGAAACCGGCAAGGCGCCGGAGGGGGTGAAGGCCCAGGCGGCCCAGGCCCTCCGGAATCTGGACACCGCCCTCCGGGCGGGGGGCGCCAGCCGGGAGGACGTGGTGATGTGCCGGGTCTACCTGCCCGACGTGGCCTACTGGGGGGACCTCAACGAGGAATACGGCAGATTCTTCGGGGAGCACAAGCCCGCCCGGGTGGTGGTGCCCACCAACCGGCTTTACGGCGGGTGCCTGGTGGAGATCGAAGCGGTGGCCCAGCTGAAACAGTAAGGAGGGAGCGGCTTGAAGTACACCGAGCTGGATACCCCGGTCCTTCTCATCGACCGGGAGATCATGATGGACAACCTGCGGTTCATGCAGGATTACGCCGACCGCCAGGGCGTTGCCCTGCGGCCCCACACCAAGACCCACAAGATGCCCGCCCTGGCCAAAATCCAGGAGGAGCTGGGGGCCAAGGGCATCACCGTGGCCAAGGTGGGGGAGGCCGAGGTGATGGCGGAAAACGGCCTTTCCGACATCTTCATCGCCAACGAGATTGTGGGCCGCCGGAAGCTGGAGCGGATCCGGGAGCTGTGCCGGAAGGGGATCAGCGTCTCCTTCGCCGTGGACACCCCCTGCCAGGTGGAGGCGGTGGAGGAGGTCTTCCGGGAGGAGGCCGCCCCCGCCCAGGTCCTCATTGAGATCGAGGTGGGGGAGGAGCGCAGCGGCATCATCCATGAGGAGCCCTTCGCCGCCCTGCTCCAGACCATCGGCCGCTGCCCCCATGTCCATTTCAAGGGCATCTTCTCCCACGAGGGCCACTGCTACAACGCCGAAACCACCGAGGACTGCCATGAGAAATTCCTCATCAGCCAGGAGAGGACCCTCTCCTTCGCCCGGCTGGCCAAGGAGCTGGGGATGCCCTGCCAGGTGGTGAGCATCGGCTCCACCCCCTCCCTGATGCACGGCTTCGAGATCCTCCCCGGGGTCACCGAAATCCGCCCCGGCACCTATGTCCTGATGGACGCCAGCCAGGGCCACGCCATCGGCACCCTGGACCGCTGCGCCGCCACCGTCCTCACCACCGTCATCAGCCGCCCCACCCCCGAGCGGGTCATCACCGACGTGGGGGCCAAGGGCCTCACCGCCCAGACCCGCACTAGGGGCATCTGCGCCACCCCGGGCCTGGGGACGGTGAAGGGCTTCGACGGGGTCCATGTCTTTGACGTCTACGACGAGCACGCCATTTTCTACAACCGCGCCTTCCGGGAGGCGGTCCAGGTGGGGGACAAGGTGGAGATCATCCCGGTCCACATCTGCCCCGTCTGCAACCTCTACGACAAGGCGGTGCTGGTTTCCGGCGGCGAGGTGGTGGAGGAGATCCCCGTCCTCTGCCGCGGGAAGCTCCAGTAAGGGGGGCGGAGGAAATGGCTGACACCATGAAGGCCGCCCTGGTCCAGATGGAGGTCCAGGAAAAAATCCCGGACAGCCTCGCCCGGGCGGAGGGCTTTGTCCGCCGGGCGGCTGCGGAGGGGGCGGACCTCTGCCTGCTGCCGGAGATGTTCTGCTGCCCCTACCAGACCCGGAATTTCCCCATCTACGCCCAGGAGGAGGGGGGCCCCGTCTGGCGGGAGCTTTCCCGGATGGCCCGGGAAAACCGCCTCATCCTGGCCGCCGGCTCGGTGCCGGAGCGGGACGGGGAGGGCCGGATCTACAACACCGCCTACGTCTTTGACCCGGAGGGCCGCCAGATCGCCAAGCACCGGAAGATGCACCTCTTTGACATCCAGGTCACCGGGGGCCAGTGCTTCAAGGAATCGGATACCCTTTCCGCCGGGAACGCGGTCACCGTCTTTGACACCCGGTTCGGCCCCATGGGCCTCTGCGTCTGCTACGATTTCCGCTTCCCGGAGCTCTGCCGCCTCATGGCGGACCGGGGGGCGAGGGTGATCCTGGTGCCCGCCGCCTTCAACATGACCACCGGCCCCGCCCACTGGGAGATCCTCTTCCGGACCCGGGCCCTGGATAACCAGGTCTACACCCTGGGGGCCTCCCCCTCCCGGGACCCCGCCTCGGGCTACACCTCCTACGGCAACTCCATCGCCGTTTCCCCCTGGGGGGACGTGCTGGGGCGGCTGGACGAGAAGGAAGGGATGCTCCTCTGCACCCTGGATTTCGGCCGGGAGGAGCAGGTGCGCCGGGAGCTGCCCCTGCTGGCCCACCGGCGGAAGGATGTTTACACCCTGGCCGAGAACCGCTGAAAAAGGCCGGTGTGTACCCATAAAAATTTTTTCAGGAGGAGAGTAAGTATGTCTGACCAAGTGGAACTCAACGCGACCCCCGCTCCCCAGGAGGAAGACGTTTTCAGCACCAAAGGCCGCTGGCCCGTCTTCATCAAGCTCTTTGCCGTCTGCGGCGTCATGGCGGCGCTGGGCGAGATGATCGGTACCTTCCAGATCCCCGTCGGGCCGGGCAACGTGATCCTGCTGCCCATGATCTTCGCCATGATCCTGGCGGTGCTTATCACCCCCGACGCCCTGGGCCGCAAAATCCAGGCCCTCAAAAAGATCTGCAGCGAGAAGGAAGTGAAGCTTTCCGAATCGGTGATGACCATGGTGCTGCTGATCCTGGGCGTCAAGCTGGGCATGGCCGCCGGCCCCAACATCATCACGGTGATCCAGGCCGGCCCCGCCCTGATCCTCCAGGAGCTGGGCAACTTCGGCACCATGCTGGTGGGCCTGCCTGTGGCCATCCTGCTGGGGATGCGCCGGGAGGCCGTGGGCGCCAGCCTTTCCATCTGCCGTGAGCCCACCCTGGGCCTCATCTCCGAAATCTACGGCATCGATTCCCCCGAGGGCATCGGCGTCATGGGCACCTACATGGTGGGCAACCTCTTCGGCACCATCTTCTTCGGCCTGCTGGGCTCCTTCGGCGTCCTCACCGGGCTGCACCCCTACGCCCTGGGCATGGCCTGCGGCATGGGCTCCGGCTCCATGATGACCGCCGCCTCCCAGGCCCTGGCCGCCACCGTCCCCGAAATGGCGGAGGAGGTGCTGGCCTTCGCGGCGGCCTCCAACGTGGCCACCAACCTGGACGGGGTGTATATGGAGCTCTTTGTATCCCTGCCGGTGGCCAACTTCATCTACAAAAAGCTGGCCCCTCTCCGTTTCGGGAAGAACAACGTCTGAGCCGATGAAAGAATGAGGAGGTAAACTGCCATGACAAAGACCCTGAACCAACTGAAGGCGCTGGTTCTCAGCGGCGCCATCGTTCTCACCACCCAGGCGGTGAACCTGATGCGGGGCGGCAATTCCCTGGACGTCATGAACGCCATTGTGGGCATGATCGTCATTATCGCCATCTGCATCATCTCCCTGAAGATCAAGGAAGCCCTTCCCCTGAAGATCCCCGCCTTTGCCTGGGCCTCCCTCCTGGGGACCCTGGTGACCACCCCCTGGTTCCCCTGGCAGGAGCAGATCCTGGGCTTCACCGGCCAGATTTCCTCCGGCCAGGTGGGCACCGTCATCCTGGCGGTGGCCGGCATCTCCATCGGCACCAAGCTGGACGACATCAAGCGCCTGAGCTGGAAGATGGTCGTGGTGGCCTGCGCGGTGTTCTGCGGCACCTTCTTCGGCTCCGCCATCATCGCCCAGGTGGTCCTGAAGCTCCAGGGGCTCATCTGACCCCAGACACCTTTCCGTCAGCAAACCGGCCCCGGGAGGGGGGAGGGCTTCCCCCCTCCCGCCCGGGGCTATCTTCACCAATAAGGAGGCAGACCTATGGATAAGGAACAAATGAAGCAGCTTGTCATCGCCCAGGTGGACAAGGACCGGGAGGCCATCCTGGCCCTGGGCAAGGAGATCTACCAGCACCCGGAAACCGGCTACCGGGAGGTTCGCACCACCGAAACCCTGGCCAAGGCCCTGGAGGGCCTGGGGCTGCCGGTGGACCGGGACATCGCCGTCACCGGCTGCCGGGCCTACGCCAACCAGGACAAGAGCGGCCCCAAGGTGGCGGTGATGGGGGAGCTGGACTCGGTGGTCTGCCACAACCATCCCGACTGCGACCCCTCCACCGGGGCGGTCCACGCCTGCGGCCACAATATCCAGGTGTCGGTGATGTACGGCGTGGCCTCGGCCCTCATCCACTCCGGCGTCATGAAGGAGCTGGACGGCCGGGTGGACTTTATGGCGGTGCCCGCCGAGGAGTACATCGAGCTGGATTACCGCAAGAGCCTCCGGGATGAGGGCAAGCTGCGGTTCTACGCCGGCAAGGCGGAGCTGACCTACCGCGGGGCCTACGACGACGTGGATATGTGCATGATGGCCCACAATTTCCCCATCGAGGCGGACGGCTACAAATGCTCCCCCATGAACACCGGCAACGGCTTCATCGGCAAGAAGACCCACTTCCTGGGCCGCCAGGCCCACGCCGGCGCCGCCCCCTGGGACGGCATCAACGCCCTGAATATGGCTACCCTGGCCATCACCGCCATGAATACCCAGCGGGAAACCTTCAAGGAGAAGGACTGCGTGCGGATCCACCAGATCATCAACCGGGGCGGCGACATCGTCAACGCCGTCCCCGACGACGTGGAGCTGGAAACCACCGTCCGGGCCCGGAGCCTCCCCGCCCTCAAGGACGCCAACGACAAGGTGAACCGCAGCATCCGCGCCGCCGCCATCGCCCTGGGGGGCGAGGCCACGGTGGAGGACAGCCCCGGCCAGATGCCCCTGGCCGCCGACAAGACCATGGCCGCCTTCTTCAAGGAAAACGCCCTGCGGTTCTACCCCGAGGAGAAGATCCTCCCCTGCATGGAATCCACCGCCTCCTTTGACATGGGGGACCTCTCCCTCTTTATGCCGGTGCTCCACTGCATCACCTCCGGCATCGAAGGGGGGCTCCATTCCAAGGACTACCGGATCATCGACGTGGAGGACGCCTTCATCACCCCGGTGAAGATGCTGGCCTGCACCCTCATCGACCTGCTGGCCGACGGGGCCGCCGGCGCCGCCGAGGTGCAGAAGAACTACACCCCCCAGATGACCCGCAAGGAGTACATCGACACCCTCATCTCCCTGGAGAAGACCTACCATTACAAGGACTGATCCAAACCATACGCCAAAGAGAGGGCGGGCCTGCCGGAGCGGCTGTTCCAGCGGGCCCGCCCTTTCTCCCGCCGGTGAAGCTTTTTGTTGCCAAAGCCGGGGGAAAGATGCTATGATAAGAGGGAATGAGAGAAAGGCCCCGGCGCCGGCCGGGGACCGGAAATCACCAGAAAAGGAGGAGGCGCGGCCCCGGGGCGGCGCCGGACCGGCCATGATCAAACCCATCCTAGCCCAGTACATCCCCATCGCCCAGGTGATCGCCAAGACCTTCGGCGACGGCTGCGAGGTGGTGCTCCACGACCTGGAGCATCCCCAGCAGTCGGTGGTATACACCGTCAACAACCATGTGACAGGCCGCCAGGTGGGCCAGAGCTTCGACCACCTGGTCCCCCAGGTGATCCTCTCCAAAGACCTGGACAACGACATGGTGACCAACTACTATTTCCACACCGACGACGGCAGGCTGATCAAATCCTCCACCGTGCTGCTGAAGGACTTCGACGGCAAGGTGGTGGGGGCCATGTGCATCAATATCGACACCACCCCCATCACCCGGCAGGTGGAGTGGCTCCAGGCCATGATTCCGGGCATCGGGGAGGAGGGGGGCGCCGCCCAGAGCGAGGGCGCCCCGGAGGAGGTCAACCATGTCAGCGAGGTGGTCACCGACCTCATCGACAAGATCATCGGGGACAAGGACGTTTCCCGGCTGCGCCGGGAGGAGAAGCTGGAGCTGATCCGCTTCATGGACCAGAAGGGGATTTTCCTCATGAAGGGGGCGGTGGACCAGGTGGGAACCCGCATGGGCATCTCCCGGGTGACGGTCTACAGCTATATCGACGAGGTGCGGGACAAAAAATAAAGGGGGAAAAGCGGATGAAGAAAACGCTGGCGGTGATCGGATGCGGCGCCCTGGGGAGCGCCATCGCCCGGGCGGTGGCCAAGGAACTGAAGGAGAGCTACACCCTCCTGGGGCTGGCGGGGGCTGACCCGGAGGAGCCGGCGGCCCTGGCGGCGGAAACCGGCTCCCGGGCCTTCGCCACGGTGGAGGAGCTGATCGGGGCGGGCCCGGACTATGTGGTGGAGGCCGCCGGCGGCGACGTGGTGCGCCGCTGGGGGGCCGAGGTCCTCCGGGGCGGCAGCGATTTCATCCTCCTCTCCATCGGCGCCCTGGCGGAGCGGCCCCTCTGGGAGGCCCTTTCCCAGGCGGCGGGGGCGGCGGGCCGGAAGGTCTACCTCCCCTCCGGGGCCATCGGCGGCCTGGACGTGCTGCGGGCCATGCGCCTCATGGGGGATGGGATGGAGATGCGGGTGGTCAACTGCAAATCCCCCGACGGCCTGGAGGGGGCCCCCGGCCTGGGGGGAAGGGGCCTTTCCCGGAGCGAGGAGGAGCTGATCTTCTCCGGCAGCGCCCTGGAGGCCATCCACGGCTTCCCCAAAAACGTCAACGTGGCGGTGGCGGCCTCCCTGGCCGGCCCCGGGCCGGAGCGGACCCAGGTGGAGATCCGCAGCGTGCCGGGGCTGCGGGATAACACCCACTGCATCTACGCCAGCAACGACACGGTGCGGGTGACCCTGGAAACGGTGTCCTCCCCCGACCCGAAAAACCCCCGGAGCAGCACCCTGGCCGCCTGGAGCGTGGTGGCCCTTCTCCAGGGGCTGGCCTCCCCCATCCAGTTCTTCTGAGGGAGGGGCAGGGAATGGAGCTTCGGCGGTACCGCCCCGGGGATCTCCCGGAGCTGGCGCGGCTTTTTTACGGCAGCATTACCGGGGTGGCCTGCCGGGACTATACCCCGGAGCAGGTGGCGGCCTGGGCCTCCGCCTGGGAAGGGCTCCTGCTGCGGAACGATTTTTTCCTCTCCCTCTACACCCTGGTGGCCGAGGAGGGCGGGGTGCTGGCGGGCTACGGCAACATCACCCGGGAAGGGTACCTGGACCACCTCTTTGTCCACAAGGATTTCCAGGGGCGGGGGATTGCCTCCGCCCTCTGCGCCGCCCTGGAGGAATACGCCTGGAGCCAGGGGGCGGAGCGGATCACCGTCCACGCCTCCATCACCGCCCGGCCCTTCTTTGAGAAGCGGGGCTACCGCCTGGTCCGGGAGCAGCAGGTGGAGCGCCGGGGTGTCCTCCTTACCAGCTTTTTCCTTGTCCGCGAGGCGGATTTTCTGAATCGTTAGTTTCTGCACCGTTCTTTGGCGGGCTGGGGCCCGCACCCCCTTTTTCCACTGCGTGGCGCTTCATTCTATCTTTGCTCAGGAAGAGGTCCTGTACCCCCAGGGCCTCTTTCTTTTTTGTTCTGGCTGAATCATTGGGATGCTTTTTTAGCTCGTGCCATGGGTAATGGAAAGGTTTGAGAATTTGTCAGGCAGAAGCCCGACGCCGAGGTCGCCACTTTCTTGATCAAAAGAAAGTGGCCAAAGAAAAGGGCTGCGCCAGGCTTTCATTCGAGTAATACTCCGGTCGCACCGGAGGTCCGGGCCTCACTTTCTCTGCCGAGAGAAAGTGACAAAGAGCGGCCGGGGA
>CAJFUT010000324.1 GCA_904420255.1 uncultured Angelakisella sp.
ATCGCAGGGACAGGCGGCCAGGGGGCCCTGCTGGCCAGCAGGCTTCTGGAAAGCCTGCTGCTGGAGGCCGGCTACGACGTAAAGGTTTCCCGCGCCTGGGACCGCCAGGACGGGTCGGTGGCGGCCTGCGTCCGCTACGGGGTCCGGGTGGACGCCCCCGATATCCACCGGGGGGAGGCGGACATCCTGGTGGCCCTGGAGCTGCTGGCGGCGGCCCGCCGGACCTCCTACCTGAAACCGGAGGGCACCCTCATCGCCAACGCCCGGCAGGAGCTTCCCAGGCCGGTGATCACCGGCACCGCCTCCTACCCGGAGGACCTGGCCCGGAACCTCCGCCGGGTCTGCCGGGACCCCTTCCTGGTGGACGCCCTGGCCCCCGCCCGGGCCGCCGGGAGCCTCAAGACGGTGAACGTGGTGCTGCTGGGCCTTCTTTCCACCCTGCTGGACCTGCCGGAGCAGTCCTGGCAGGACGCCCTGGCCCGGTGCCTCAAGCCCGCCCTGCTGCAGATGAACCTCTCCGCCTTCGAGCGGGGAAGGGCTCTGGGCCGCACCGCCTGAGCCCAGCCCGCTTTTTTGCCCCCCGGCAAATGAAATTCAACAGAAAAGGAGCCGATTCCCAATGAGCGACCGCATCTGGAACCCCATCGAGCACGCCCCCGTGGAGGAAATCCAGGCCCTCCAGCTTTCCCGCCTGATCCACAACGTCTACCACGTCTACGAGCACGTCCCCTACTACCGCCAGCGGATGGACGAGGCGGGGGTGAAGCCCAAGGACATCAAGACCCTCAAGGACCTGGCAAAGCTCCCCTTCACCTACAAGCAGGACCTCCGGGACACCTACCCCTACGGCCTCTTTGCCGTGCCCATGGAGGATGTGGTGGAGCTCCACGCCTCCTCCGGCACCACCGGCAAGCAGATCGTGGCGGGCTACACCCAGAAGGACCTGGACATCTGGGGGGACTGCGCCGCCCGGGCCATTGTGGCCGCCGGGGGCGGCCCCAGGAGCAAGGTCCACGTCTCCTACGGCTACGGCCTTTTCACCGGTGGCATGGGGCTCCACTACGGCGCCCAGACCCTGGGGGCGGTGGCCATCCCCGTTTCCTCCGGCAACACCAAGCGCCAGGTGCAGATCCTCCAGGATTTTGAAAGCGACATCCTCTGCTGCACCCCTTCCTACGCCACCTACATCGGGGAAACCCTCCGGGACATGGGAATCCGCCCCGACGAGATCAAGCTGAGCGCCGGCATCTTCGGCGCCGAGCCCTGGACCGAGGACAGCCGCCGGAACATCGAGAGCCTGCTGGGCATCAAGGCCTACGACATTTACGGCCTCACCGAGATCATCGGGCCCGGGGTGGCCTATGAGTGCAGCCAGCAGACGGGGATGCACATCTGCGAGGACCACTTCCTGCCGGAGATCATCGACCCGGACACCGGGGAGGTGCTGCCGGAGGGCACCCCCGGCGAGCTGGTCTTCACCTGCATCACCAAGGAGGCCTTCCCCCTGCTGCGGTACCGCACCCGGGACATCGCCACCCTCTCCCGGGAGAAGTGCGGCTGCGGCCGGACCCTCATCAAAATGTCCAAGCCCCGGGGCCGCACCGACGATATGCTCATCATCCGGGGGGTCAACGTCTTCCCGTCCCAGATCGAGACGGTGCTCTTCCAGACCAACCAGACCTCGCCCCACTACCTCATCACCGTGGACCGGGTGGGCAGCACCGACACCCTGGACATCATGGTGGAGATGACCCCGGACTTCCAGTTCGACGCCGTGCGCCTGGTGGAGGAGAAGCAGAAGGAGATCGAAACCGCTCTCCAGTCCACCCTGGGCATCAGCCCCAAGGTGCAGCTGGTGAGCCCCAAAACCATCCAGCGCAGCGAAGGAAAAGCCAAACGGGTTATAGACAAACGGAAGCTTTACTAATATACTAAAAGCAAAAGGAGGTATTGATATGACTGTGAACCAACTGTCCGTATTTGTGGAGAACAAACAGGGACGCCTTTCCGAGATCACCAGCATCCTCCAGCAGAACCAGGTGGACATCCGGGCCCTTTCCATCGCCGACACCACCCATTTCGGCATCCTGCGCCTCATTGTGGATAAGCCCGCCCAGGCGGAAACCGCCCTGAAGGAGGCCGGCTTCACCGTCAGCCTCACCCCGGTCATCGCCATCGGCGTGGCCGACCGGCCCGGTGGCCTTGCCGAGGCCCTGGCGCTGCTCCGGGACGGGGGCATCAGTGTGGAATATATGTACGCCTTCGTCAGCCGCAAAAAGGATTCCGCCTTCGTCATCCTCCGGGTGGATGACAACGGGAAGGCGGTGGAGCTGATGAAAAACGGCGGTTTTTCGGTGCTTCAGGAGTCGGAAATCGCCCAGTGACGCACACTTTTGGGCATTTTGGAGCGGCAGGGCGTTCACCTGCCGCTCCCATTTTATCACCGAACATTCCGAAAGCCGCAACAATTTCTCAAAAAAATCTCTCTTCTTTGTTCATAAACCTGTGTTAAACTACACCTTACCCGCTGAAGGACAGCGGGATGAAAAAAGGGGGGCACCCCCCGACGAACAAAAAGGAGATTTTTTTATGAAAAAGTTGCTTGTTATGCTGATGTCCGCCGCGCTGCTGGTCACCGCCGTAGCCTGCAGCTCCGAACCCGAATCCAGCGCCTCCAGCGAGAGCCCCGCCTCGGAATCCGTTTCCAGCGAGGCTGAGTCCGAAGCTCCCGCCGAGTCCGAGAGCGAAGCCCCCGCTGAGGAAGCCCAGACCGTCACCGGCACCATTGTGGACGCCACCATGAACACCGTCACCATCTCCACCGAGGACGGCACCGAGCTGTCCTTCACCCTCACCGACGACACCGACCGCACCAAGGCTGAGGGCATGGAGGTTGGCTCCACCCTGGTTGTGACCTACACCGGCGAAATCACCGATACCGACACCTCCGCCGCCGTGGTCACCGCCCTGGAGATCACCGCCGCCCCCGAGGGCGACGCCTCCTCCGACGCCGCCGCTTCCGACGCGGCCTCCTCTGAGGCTTCC
>CAJFUT010000325.1 GCA_904420255.1 uncultured Angelakisella sp.
CCGGGGCGCCGTCCCGGAGGCGGATGACCCGCTGGTTGGCGCTGCCCCGGTACCGGAGGGTCAGGTCCCGCTGGGCCTCCAGATAGGGGCCGTCCACCAGGATGTCGCAGAGCCGCAGCAGCTCCCCCACGGCGGGGCGTTCCTCCGCCATCTCCTGGAGCTGCTCCAGGGTGTAGCCGGAGTAGGCCACAATATCCTTGCCCATGGCCCGGATCTCCCTGCCCAGGGCGCAGAGGGCCTCAGGCTGGCAGAAGGGTTCCCCGCCGGAGAAGGTGACCCCCTGGAGCAGGGGGTCCTCCCGGATCTCCCGGAGGATGGCGTCCTGGTCCGCCCACTCCCCGCCCTCGAAATCGTGGGTCTGGGGGTTGTGGCAGCCGGGGCAGCGGTGGGGGCAGCCCTGGGTGAAGATGACATAGCGGAAGCCGGGGCCATCCACGATGGACTCCGGCTCCACGCCGCTGATCCGCAGGGGGATCCTCTCAGACGCCATGCTTGACGCGGTCCCGCTCCTCGGCCCGCTTGGCGTTGTTGAAACGGTCGGTGGTGCCCACCAGGTACCCGGTGATGCGGCGGATGCGCTCAAACTTGACGCCTTCTCCCACCTTGGCGGTATCCTTCGCAATATTTCCAGTCATGTGATTGTCCTCCTTTGGTTTTCTGCTGTCCTTTCCCCTGGGCAAGGGGTTTCTCTTATTCCAGCCCTACAAACCGGGGCATCCCGGGGTATTTCTTCTGCAGTTCCCGGAGCTTCTCCACCGAAACTCCTTCCCCGTCCCGCCGGCCGCACCGGGGGCAGACCTCGTCGATGACGCCGGTGTAGCCGCAGATGGGGTCCCGGTCCACCGGGTGGTTCACCGAACCGTAGCCCACCCCGTTCTCCTTCATGCAGCGGATCACCGCCTCGAAGGCCTCGGGGTTTTTGCAGGTGTCCCCGTCCAGCTCCACATAGCTGATGTGGCCGGCGTTGGTGAGGGCGTGGTAAGGCCCCTCCAGCTGGATCTTCCGGAAGGCCTTGATGGGGTAATACACCGGGATGTGGAAGGAATTGGTGTAGTAATCCCGGTCGGTGATGCCGGGAAGCTCCCCGAACACCTTCTTATCGATGGCCACAAACCGCCCGGAAAGCCCCTCGGCGGGGGTGGCCAGGAGGGTGAAGTTGAGGCCGGTCTTTTCCGATTCCTCATCCATCATCTGCCGCATATGGCCGATGATCTCCAGGCCCAGCTTCTGGCTCTCCTCCGATTCCCCGTGGTGCTTGCCGGTGAGGGCCACCAGGGTTTCGGCCAGGCCGATGAAGCCCACGCTGAGGGTGCCGTGGCGGAGGACCTCCGCCACCGAGTCGTCCACCCCCAGCTTGTCCGAATCCAGCCAGACCCCCTGGCCCATGAGGAAGGGGTAATTGCGGCACTTTTTGCTGCACTGGATCTGGAAGCGGTGGAGGAGCTGGCGGAACACCAGCTGGATGCGCTGGTCCAGGATGCGGTAGAACTCGTCCATATCCCCCTTGGCCTGGATGCCGATCCGGGGGAGGTTGATGGTGGTGAAGCTCAGGTTGCCCCGTCCGCAGGTCACCTCCCGGGTGGGGTCGTAGCGGTTGCCCATGACCCGGGTGCGGCAGCCCATATAGGACACCTCGGTGTTGTAATCCCCGGGCTTATAGTACTGGAGGTTGAAGGGGGCGTCCAGGAAGCTGAAGTTGGGGAAAAGCCGCTTGGCGGAGGTGCGGATGGCCTTCTGGAACAGGTCGTAGTTGGGGTCGCCGGGGTTGTAGCTGACCCCCTCCTTCACCTTGAAGATCTGCACCGGGAAGATGGGGGTTTCCCCGTTGCCCAGGCCCGCGTCGGTGGCGTCCAGCAGATTACGGATCACCATGCGGCCCTCGGGGCTTACGTCGGTGCCGTAGTTGATGGAGCTGAAGGGCACCTGGGCCCCCGCCCGGGAGTTCATGGTGTTGAGGTTGTGAACCAGGGCCTCCATGGCCTGGTAGGTGGCCTTGTCGGTTTCCTCCAGGGCGGTCTGGACCGACTCGTGGTGGGCGTTGAGGGTCTGGGTGTCGGAGATGGCCTGGTAGCCCCCCTGGCGCTGGTGCTCCGGCAGCCAGCGGGAAAGCTTCATGCCGTATTCCTCCTGGCTGCCCATGGTGATGCCGTCCCCCAGGGCCTCCCGGGCGGCGGCCACCAGGGCGGCGGCGTCCCGCCGCTCCATCCCGAACTTGATGGCGATATACTGGGTCAGGGCTTTGAAGTACTCCTTCCGGAAGGTCTTGGCCACCCCGGGGGCCATGGAGTAATCAAAGTTGGGCACCGACTGGCCGCCGTGCATCTCGTTCTGGTTGGCCTGGATGGCGATGCACCCCAGGGCGGAATAGCTCTGGATGCCGTTGGGCTCCCGCAGGTAACCGTGGCCGGTGGAGAAGCCCCCGTGAAACAGCTTCAGCAGATCGATCTGGCAGCAGGTTTCGGTGAGCATATAGAAATCCTTGTCGTGGATATGGATGTCCCCGTTGATGTGGGCGGCGGCAATATCCTTGGGAAGGATGTAGTTGTCGATGAAATACTTGGAGCCCTCGGAGCCGTACTTCAGCATGGTGCCCATGGCGGTGTCGGCGTCGATGTTGGCGTTCTCCCGCTTGATGTCGGCGTCCTTGGCGTAGGCGAAGGTGAGCTCCTTATAAATCTCCATCAGGTCGGCTTCCGACTGGCGGATCTTGGTGTGCTCCGCCCGGTAGAGGATGTAGGCCTTGGCGGTTTTGGCAAAGCCCGCCCGGATCAGGGCCTCCTCCACCAGGTCCTGGACCTGCTCCACCGTGGGGATCCGCCGGCCGGGGATGGCCGCCACCACCCGGGCGGTAAGCTCGTCCAGCCGCTTCTGGGAGATTTTTTCCTCGGGAGTGGCCACGTTGGCCTTGTGGATGGCCTCCCGTATCTTCTTGGAATCGAAGGGGACCACGTCCCCGTTGCGCTTGCGGATGGAGCGGGGCGGCGCCTTTTCCGCGCCGGCCTTCCCCCGGGAAGCGCCTTTCTTTTCGGCCATGGAAGTTCCTCCTCGCTGTGGAATGATGCGCCTGCAAAACACAATATCTAGTCGTCTTTTCCAGAAACACACTGTATATATAGTACTTCATCCCTTATGAAAAAGCAAGGGGAATCCTGGGGAGTGCCATGGAGAATTTTTCTTCGGTTTTTCAGTGATTTTTCTACGCTCTGACAGAGAAGCCCTGCGGGGGTTCTTTTTTCTGCTGCGCAGCGGCTTTTTGCGTCCGTAAGAGAAGCGCCTTCGCTGCGCCGGTTTGTGCCACGCTCCCTGAGCATATCACTTGGGCTTCGGAAGGCGATTTTTATCAGCCCAAGTTGAGCGGCGCACCCGCTTTCGCCTTTTTCACCAATAACTAACGTCGATCCCTCCCTTTGGTCGGGAACGTGGCCTTGAAAGCCCCACCGGGGCTTTCATCCCGTTCGGGACCGGCCAGCCCGCGGGGGCCACC
>CAJFUT010000326.1 GCA_904420255.1 uncultured Angelakisella sp.
CGGCACCGGCCGGTCCAGGAACAGCTCCGAGGGGCCGTCCCTCCTGCCGGGATAAAAGCTGAGGATGAATTCCTCCACCACGTTCTCGATGGAGCCGAAGCAGTCGAAGGTGAAGTCCTCCTTGTCCCGGAGCCGCCCTTCCCGGAACACCAGCACCGAGAGGTAGACGGTGTCCGCCCCCTGGACGGCGGCGATGACGTCCAGGCTTTTGTGGTTGTAGGCCATCACCTTCTGCTGGGCGGTGATCCGCTGGATGGCCCGGATCCGGTCCCGGTACCGGGCGGCCCGCTCAAAATCCAGCTGCTCCGCCGCCTCCTCCATCTTCCGGGTCAGCCCCTCCACCGACTGGGCCCCGCCCCCCTTGACAAAGGCCAGGGCCTCCCCGAAGGCCTCCTGGTACTGCTCCCGGGAGATTTTCCCGGTGCAGACCCCCATGCACTGCTTGATGTGGTAGTTGAGGCAGGGCCTCCCCTTCCCGAAGTCCTCCGGGAACCGGCGGCTGCAGGTGGGCAGGCGGAAGGCCTTGTTGGCCTCGTCCACCGTCTGCTTCACCACCATGGAGGAGGTATAGGGGCCCAGGTAGGTCATGTCCGCCCGGTCCTTCTGCATCTCGAAGGTCAGGCGGCTGTAGGGGCCCGGTGAGATCCCCACATAAAAATAGCCCTTGGCGTCCTTGAGGAGGATGTTGTACTTGGGGGAATGGAGCTTGATGAGGCTGGCCTCCAGCACCAGGGCTTCAAATTCGCTGTCGGTGACGATATAGTCAAAATTCCGCACATTCTCCACCATGCGGTAGACCTTGGCCTGGTGCTTTTCCACCGACCGGAAATAGGAGGACACCCGGTTTTTCAGGGATTTTGCCTTGCCGATGTAGATGATCTCCCCCCGGCCGTCCTTCATCAGGTAGACCCCGGGCTCCTGGGGCAGGAGATGGGCCCGGCGGCGCAGCTCCTCCACCACTGTCATATCCATGCCGCCTCATCTCCTTCCCATCCCGGCACCGGTCCGCCGCGGAGGAACCGCCCGCCGCCTCTTGTTCACGCCATGATACCGTGAGCGCAGCCCGCAGGCGGGGCATCAGCCTGGGAAAAGCCGGCGTTCAAATAAGGTATCACAGCCTCAGCAAGGCTATTATACCGTTTTCCCGACCTCTTTACAAGCGGCGGGGATTTGGGACGGAAAAAGCGAAAGGCGCCCGGTCCGCCCAGGCGCCCCTGTCCGCCGGTTTTGCCCGGCGGCACATGAAAAGCATATTACCTTTACATCCATATTCCCCGTCAACAGCCCTCAGCCGGCATGGACGGGGTTCATCACATCCCTGGTGAGCCCCCGCACCAGGTCCACCATCTCGTCGGCGTATTGGGGCAGCTCCCTCCCCTTTTTGGTCATGGCGCCGAATTCCACCATCAGCGGGGAATTCCCCACGCTGTAGATGGCGGTGGGCCGTTTGATCGGGACGATTTTCGCGAAGCTGGCCGGGCAGAAAAAGACCCCGTAGCCATATCCCACCATCTGGAGGGTGGTGGCCACCGAGCCCACCGGAACCACATTCTGGGGGTCGGGCTTGAAATGGTTCTCCTCAAAGAGACGGTAGGTGAGGGCGTTGGTGGTGGTCTGCCGGTTCTGGATCAGGATGCGCTCATTTTTCAGATGCTGAATGTTCACCCAGGGATATGGCCCCCAGGTGGTTGGCTGGGCTACCTGCTGAATGGGATGGGGCCGGGAGGTCACCAGCACCATCATGTCCTTGGCGATGGTCTGGTAATTGAGGCCGCTGTTGCGCTGGTCCAGGTAATTGCCGAAATAAATATCCATCTTGTTGTCCAGCAGGGCGGTTACCCCCTCGCTGGTGATGGCCTCGGTGAGGACCACGCTGATGGTGGGATGCATTTGGGAAAAGGAATAAATAAGCTGGGGGGAAAGGTAGGGGGACCGGAACCGCTGCATCCCCAGATGGATTCTGCCCCGGTAGTTTTCCACCACGTCGCTGAGGGCAAAATCGAAATCGCTCTTGATCTTCAGCATCTCCTTGGCGGCCTTGATATACAGCTCCCCGATGTAGGTGGTGACAAACTGCTTCCCCACCCGCTCAAAAAGCTTCACCCCCATGGAGGCCTCCAGGTTGCTGATGTAAAGGCTCAGCGCCGAGCTGGAAATTCCCAGCTGCCTGGCCGCCACAGCCAGGCTCCCTGTTTCCGAAAGGGCGCATACGTACCGCTGTTCCTTCAGGTCCATGGATCCACCACCTTTTCCTTTGGAGAAACATAACATATTCCCGATAATATTCTGGTTTTTATTATGATTTCAGTTTTATGAATATCATATTTTCCTGGAAATAGCAAGTCCTCACAACGATATCACACAGAATTTAAAAAAATTTTTCAATTTATTATAGAAAATTTTACCTGTTTTTTATGGAAAACGACATACGATTTCCGAAGAAACGGTGGTTTTTCTTTGGAGGAAATACACTTTCGCAATTTTACAAAATATTTTATTAAATATATTTAAATTTACAAAATCTTAAATCAGTAATAAACTGTTTTCAATAACCTGGCCTGTGAAAGGCCAGCGAAAGGAGAGAAAAGTATGAACTTAAAGCGCAGAACAATGGCTCTGCTCATTGCCGTGATGCTGGTTGCGGCCGCCCTGGCGGGCTGCGGCGGCTCCACCGGCAGCGCCGCCAGCGGAAGCGGCGCCGGTGGTGACAGCGGAACGCCCAGGACCCATTTCCATATGGGCATGAGCGCCGAGCCCACCTCCATGGACCCCGCCGAATGTAAGGACCTCATTACCCGCATCTTCATCATGCAGGTCTATGACCCGCTCCTCAAATTTGACTGGGAGACCCAGGAGTATGTCCCCGCCATCGCCAGCGACTGGGAGGTCAACGAGGACTCCTCTGAGGTGCTCTTCACCATCCGGGACGACA
>CAJFUT010000327.1 GCA_904420255.1 uncultured Angelakisella sp.
AACTCCACGTTCACCCCCTGGGGGAAAAGGGGGAGGGCCTGGACCGCCGGCCCCAGCCGCCCCAGGTCCAGGGCGGCGGGGTCCCGGCAGGGGATGACGGCGTGGGGGTTCCCCACCGAAAGGGCGGTGAGCTGCCACTCCCGTCCCAGGAGCCTGACGGGGTACCCCGCCAGCCGGGGGAGGGGGGCCGCTGCCGGGATGTCCCGGGCCCGGAAGGATACCCGGCCCATCTCCACCCGTGCCCCCTCCACCCTTTCGTCCGGGCCGGGGAAAAGCTCCATGGCCCGCAGGCCCGCCCCGGTTTCCAGGGTGAGGGAGGTTTTCCGGGTCATCCCCCGGTCGTAGACCAGCTTGCCCACGCAGCGGCAGGCGTTGCCGCAGATGGGGGCCTCGCTGCCGTCGGCGTTGAAGACCCGCACCCGGAAATCCGCCCGCTCCGAGGGCAGCACCAGCACCAGGCCGTCGGCCCCCACCCCGAAGCGGCGGCGGCTGACGGCCCGGCTCAGGGCGGCGGGGTCGGGGACGGGGCAGGCGGCGGCGTCCACATAGACGTAGTCGTTGCCCGCGCCCTGCATTTTCACAAAGGGGATTCCCATGGCAGGCCTCCTTTTCCCAAGTCAAAAAGCTTCCCTGAGGCCAGCATACGCGCCGGGGCCTGGGCAGTATGCCCGGGCAGGGCCGGGGGCGGAGGGATATTCTTGAACAAATTGTAAAATTTGTATTTTTTCAGTGAAATCCCGGAAACCCCCTTGATTTTTTCTGAAAATCAGGTAGAATAATAACTGTTGGCACTCGGATTGAGTGAGTGCTAAAACCAGTCGAAAAATTTTGGATATCATTTAATCGGAGGGATTACGCCATGACAATCAAACCTTTGTGTGACCGCGTGGTCATCAAGATGACCGAAGCTGAGGAAACCACCAAGAGCGGCATCATCCTGGCGGGGAACGCCAAGGAGAAGCCGGTCATCGCCGAAGTGGTGGCCGTGGGCCCCGGCGGCGTTGTGGACGGCAACCAGGTGGATATGTACCTGAAGAAGGGCGACAAGGTCCTTATCAGCAAGTACGCCGGCACCGAAGTGAAGCTGGACGGCGAGGAATACACCATCCTGCGCCAGTCCGATGTTCTGGCTATTGTGGAATGATTTTAAAACGAGTAAATCGGTAAACAGGAGGAACGGATCATTATGGCAAAGCAGATTATTTACGGCGAGGAAGCCAGAAAAGCCCTTCAGTCCGGTATCGACCAGCTGGCCGACACCGTCAAGATCACCCTGGGCCCCAAGGGCCGCAACGTGGTGCTGGATAAGAAATACGGCAGCCCCCTCATCACCAACGACGGCGTCACCATCGCCAAGGAGATCGAGCTGGACAATCCCTTTGAGAACATGGGCGCCCAGCTGGTGAAGGAAGTCGCCACCAAGACCAACGACGCCGCCGGCGACGGTACCACCACCGCCACCCTGCTGGCCCAGGCCCTGGTCCGGGAGGGGATGAAGAACGTCACCTCCGGCGCCAACCCCATGGTGGTCAAGAAGGGCATCGAGTCCGCAGTCAAGACCGCTGTGGACGCCATCGTGAAGAACAGCAAGCAGGTTTCCGGCTCCGCCGACATCGCCCGGGTGGCCACCGTTTCCTCCGGCAACGAGGAGATCGGCAAGCTCATCGCCGAGGCCATGGAGAAGGTCACCGCCGACGGGGTCATCACCCTGGAGGAATCCAAGACCGCCGAGACCTACAGCGAAGTGGTGGAAGGGATGCAGTTCGACCGGGGCTACATCACCCCCTACATGGTCACCGACACCGAGAAGATGGAGGCCGTCATCGAGGACGCCTACATCCTCATCACCGATAAGAAGATCAGCAACATCCAGGAGATCCTGCCCCTGCTGGAGCAGGTGGTCCAGTCCGGCAAGAAGCTGGTCATCATCGCCGAAGACGTGGAGGGCGAGGCCCTGGCCACCCTGCTGGTGAACAAGATGCGGGGCACCTTCACCTGCGTC
>CAJFUT010000328.1 GCA_904420255.1 uncultured Angelakisella sp.
ATGACACAGCCCCAGCTGGTGACCCTCGCCGACGTGGAGGCGGCCCGCCGCCGCATCGCCGGGCGGCTCTGGGTCACCCCCCTGGACCTTTCCATGACCCTGAGCCGGGAGGGTTCCCCGGTCTACCTGAAGCTGGAGTGCCAGCAGAGGCTCCGCTCCTTCAAGGCCCGGGGCGCCCTGAGCAAGCTCTCCGCCCTCACCCCCGCCGAGAAGGAACGGGGGGTCCTCACCGTTTCCTCCGGCAACCACGGGGCCGGGGTGGCCCTGGCGGCCCGGCTGGAGGGGGTGAAGCGGGCCCTGGTCTATGTGCCCGAATCCACCCCCAAGGCCAAGACCGACAAGATCGCCTGGTGGGGCGGCCAGGCCGTCCGGGCCGGGAAGGACTACGACGCCTGCCACCGCCTGGCCATGGAGGCCCTCCAGCGGGAGGGGCTGACCTTTGTGGACCCCTGCTCCGACCGGGAGGTCATCGCCGGCCAGGGCACCATCGGCCTGGAGATTCTGGAGCAGCAGCCGGAGATCGACACCATCGTGGTCCCCATCGGCGGGGGCGGCCTCATCACCGGGGTGGCGGTGGCGGCCAAGGCCAAAAAGCCGGGGCTCCGGGTCATCGGGGTCCAGACCGCCGCCTGCCCCGCCATGGCGGCCTCCCTCCGGGACGGGGTCTGCTACGAGGAATACCCCATCGGGGAATCGGTCTGCGACGCCCTGGTGGGGGGCGTGGGCCGGATCGGCTATGAAATGGCCTCCCAGTGCATCGACCAGGTGCTGGTGCTGGAGGAGGAGGAGATCAAGGCGGCGGCCGCCTCCCTCATCGGGGAGGAAAAGGTGCTGGCGGAGTGCGCCGGGGCGGTGGGGGCCGCGGCGGTGCGCCATTCCCCGGAGCTTTTCCAGGGCCATCAAACCGCCGTGGTCATCTCCGGCGGCAACATCGACCCGGGGCTGGTCCGCAGCCTGCTGGCGGATTACCTGTGATTTTCCCCCGCCCGGCGGGCAAACCCTCTGGACAGCGGCGGATTTTTTGGATATAATAGCTTCATACTTTCTTGGAAGGTACCCTGAATCACACGGATATACAATGGAGTATATCGCCAGAGGAGCGCCGGCGCGCCCCTTTGGCGGTATTTTCTTTTTTCCTGACAATCCATGAAAAAATGAAAGAAAGGAAGCCTGTCCCATGTGCCACATCGCCAAAAACCAGTACCGAACCCATTGCTGCGGAGAGCTGCGGGAAAACAATATCGGGGAAAGGGTCCGGGCCGCCGGCTGGGTCCACGCCATCCGGGACCACGGGGGCATCCAGTTTTTGGACCTGCGGGACCAGTACGGCCTGCTCCAGGTGGTGCTCCGGGATGAAGCCCTGCTCCGGGGGGTCACCCGGGAGGCGGTGATCTCGGTGGAGGGACTGGTGGTGCGCCGGGACCCGGAAACGGTGAACGAGAAAATCCCCACCGGCCGGGTGGAGCTGCGGGCAGATTCCCTGACGGTGCTGGGCCCCTGCACCCGGAGCCTCCCCTTTGAGGTGGGCGGCAGCCAGGGGGTCCGGGAGGACACCCGGCTGCGGTACCGCTACCTGGACCTGCGGGACCCCCGGATGCACCGGAAGCTGGCCCTGCGCAGCAAGGCCATTTCCTGGCTCCGGCGGCAGATGGAGGAGCGGGGCTTCCTGGAGCTCCAGACCCCCATCCTCACCGCCTCCTCCCCCGAGGGGGCCCGGGATTACCTCATCCCCAGCCGCAAGCACCGGGGGGAATTCTACGCCCTTCCCCAGGCCCCCCAGATTTTCAAGCAGCTCCTGATGACGGCGGGGTTCGACCGCTATTTCCAGATCGCCCCCTGCTTCCGGGACGAGGACGCCCGGGCGGACCGCTCCCCCGGGGAGTTCTACCAGCTGGACTTCGAAATGGCCTTCGCCGGCCAGGAGGAGGTCCTCCAGGTGGCGGAGGAGGTGGTGGGCGGGCTGTTCCGCGCCTTCGGCCAAAAGCCGGTGGCGGAAGGCCCCTTCCCCCGGATCCCCTACGCCGAGGCCATGGTCCGCTACGGCACCGATAAGCCCGACCTGCGCAACCCCCTGGAGATTGTGGAGCTGAGCGACCAGTTCACCGAAAGCGCCTTCGCCCCCTTCCGGGGACGGACGGTGCGGGGCATCCCCGTCCCCGGGGCCGCCGGCCGCCCCCGGAGCTTCTTCGAGGAGATGGAGCAGTACGCCCGCTCCATCGGCATGGCGGGGCTGGGCTACCTGAAGGTGACCTCCCAGGGCCCCTGGCAGGGCCCCATCGACAAATTCCTCACCCCGGGGCAGCGGGAGGAGCTGGGCCGCCGCTGCGGCCTTTCCGACGGGGACGTCCTCTATTTCATCGCCGGGGACGCCAGGGAAGCCCCCCTCCAGGCGGGGAAGATCCGCCAGCGGCTGGGGGAGGCCCTGGGGCTGCTCCGCGACGATTTCCGGTTCTGCTTTGTCACCGATTTCCCCATGTTCCAGCGGGATGAGCTGGAGCAGCTGGAATTCACCCACAACCCCTTCTCCATGCCCCAGGGGGGGATGGAGGCCCTCCGGGGCCCGGACCCGGAGGCGGTGCTGGCCTGGCAGTACGACCTGGTCTGCAACGGGGTGGAGCTGGCCTCGGGGGCGGTGCGGGACCACGAGCCGGAAACCCTCCTGGAGGGCTTCCGGCTGGCGGGCTACCGCCGGGAAACGGTGCTGGAAAAATTCCCCGCCCTCTGCGCCGCCCTGGAATACGGCGCGCCGCCCCACGCCGGCATGGCCCCGGGCATCGAGCGGATGCTGATGCTCCTCCTGGGGGAGGAGAGCATCCGGGAGGTGATCCCCTTCCCCATGAACGCCAACGCCCAGGACCTGATGATGGGGGCCCCCGCCCCGGTGA
>CAJFUT010000329.1 GCA_904420255.1 uncultured Angelakisella sp.
CGGGGGGCTCCCCGGCCGCTCTTTGTCACTTTCTCTCGGCAGAGAAAGTGAGGCCCGGACTTCCGGTCCGACCGGAGTAAGCTATTTAAGAGAAAACCCGGCGGGGCAGAAAAGAGAGCGGGGCACAACCTAACGATTCACGAAACATCGCTCACGGACAAAAAAGCCTAGCGCAGCGACAGTCTTTGGCCACTTTCTTTTGATCAAGAAAGTGGCGGCGGGGCAGCCCCCGCTGGCACTGACGTTAGCAGCGTTGTGTGAAAGGAAAGCTTGTGCGCCGCGTAGCCTGGGCAAACAGAAGCGCTGGGACTCAACCCACAAAAGCGCCATGAAACCCCTGGATTCGACTGCCAAAGCGCCTTCTGAATCCCAAGTAATATGCTCAGAGAGCGGCGCACAAACCGACGATTCAGAAACCGTAAGCTCACGGACAAAAAAGGAGGAAAAAGAGGATGAAAGAGAGAAAAAAGGTGCGGCTGGGCCGCACCGGCCTGATGGTGACCAAGACTTCCTTCGGGGCGCTGCCTATCCAGCGCATCTCCAGGGATGACGCGGCGGAGCTGCTCCGGGCCGCCTATGAGGCGGGGATCAATTTCTTCGACACCGCCAATTCCTACACCGACAGCGAGGAAAAGATCGGCTACGCCCTTTCCGACGTGCGCAAGAACATCATCATCGCCACCAAGAGCGCCTATGACCAGGGCAACCCGGACATGGTGAAGCGCAACCTGGAGCTGAGCCTCAAGCGGATGAAGACCGACTATGTGGACATCCTCCAGTTCCACAACCCCTCCTTCCTCCCCCGGGAGGACGACCCCGCCTACCGCTACCTCCAGGAGATGAAGGCCCAGGGGGTGGTGCGCCACATCAGCATCACCAACCACCGGCCCCTCCTGGCCCGGGAGGCGGTGGAGAGCGGCCTTTACGACACCCTCCAGTTCCCCTTCTCGGTGCTTTCCAGCCAGAAGGACATCGAGCTGGTGGAGCTGTGCCGGGAAAAGGACGTGGGCTTCATCGCCATGAAGGCCATGTCCGGCGGCCTCATCCGGGAGCCCCGGGCCACCTTCGCCTTCCTCCAGAAATATGAGAACGTGGTGCCCATCTACGGGGTCCAGCGCCGCCGGGAGCTGGACCAGTGGCTGGAGCTGGACGACAATCCCCCCGCCTGGGATGATGAGATGGAAGCCTTGGTGGAGAAGGAGCGCCGGGAGCTGGCCGGGGACTTCTGCCGCTCCTGCGGCTACTGCCTCCCCTGCCCGGCGGGCATCCCCATCCCCAACGCCGCCCGGATCTCCTTCCTCATGACCCGCTCCCCCTACAAGCCCTACCTCACCAAGGAATGGCGGGAGGGGATGGACCGGGTGGACCAGTGCATCCACTGCGACCACTGCAAGAACCACTGCCCCTACGGCCTGGATACCCCGTCCCTGCTGAAAACCCAGAAGGCGTGGTACGACAAGTTCTATCAGGAGCACATCGCCGAGGCGGAGTGATCCCTGCCCCGGAGAAGGAAGCGGTACATACCAAAGGAGGGCTTCGGCCCTCCTTTCTCGTTCCCGGGGGAGGGGCGCGGAGCCGGATTTCCCCACAAGAAATAAGCAATTTGACAGAAAACAGGCGGTTTTTCTCATGCAAAATGACAGGTTTTGAAAAAATCAAGAGAAAATCAACATCTGTGCAGGTTTTTTTTCATATTTGCCGTATATTCTATGTAAGGACAGCAGCAAAGGGAGGTACACCATGGAGCGTCAGAACACCATCCGGGAGCGGACCCAGGAGCTGGAGCGGCTCACCCTCTCCCCCCATGCCGCCCTGGCGGAGAACTCGGCGGGGCGGGACACCCCCGAGGAGGAGTGCCCCATCCGCACTGTCTACCAGCGGGACCGGGACCGGATCATCCACTGCAACGCTTTCCGCCGGCTGATGCACAAGACCCAGGTGTTCCTGTTCCCCCAGGGGGACCATTACCGCACCCGGCTCACCCACACCCTGGAGGTGAACCAGATCGCCCGGACGGTGGCCCGGGGGCTCCGCCTCAACGAGGACCTGGTGGAGGCCATCGCCATGGGTCACGACCTGGGCCACACCCCCTTCGGCCACGCCGGGGAATTTGCCCTCCGGGACGTTTCCCCCATTTTCTTCGTCCACGGCGCCCAGAGCGTCCGGGTGGTGGAGAAGCTGGAGAAGGACGGCCGGGGGCTGAACCTCACGAGGGAGGTGCGAAACGGCATCCTCTGCCACTCGGATAAGGCCCCCTGGGCCGACACCCTGGAGGGGCGGGTGGTGCGCTGGGCCGACAAGATCGCCTACATCAACCACGACATCGAGGACGCCATCCGGGCCCGGATCCTGACGGTGGAGGACCTTCCCTGGGAGGTGAAGGTGGGCCTGGGCCGGACCAAGAGCCAGCGGATCTCCGCCCTGGTGGGCTCCCTCATTGAAAACAGCGGCGAGGATATCCGGATGGACGAGGAAACCTTCCGCCTTTACCGGCTGCTCCAGGACTTCCTCTTCGAGGCGGTGTACAAAAACCCCGTGGCGAAGGGGGAGGAGGGGAAGGCCAAGGACATTGTCAAAAAGCTCTACACCTGGTTTGTGGAGCACCCCGACAAGCTCCCGGCGGAGTATGAGGCCATCCGGGAGGAGGAGGGGGTCGAGCGGGCGGCGGTGGACTACATCGCCGGCATGAGCGACCGCTTCTGCATCGCCACCTTCGAGGA
The DNA here is from genome assembly GCA_904420255.1 of uncultured Angelakisella sp. Classification (GTDB taxonomy): domain Bacteria; phylum Bacillota; class Clostridia; order Oscillospirales; family Ruminococcaceae; genus Angelakisella. Next base: position 2,721 of record CAJFUT010000329.1, read on the forward strand.
TATCTTCATCCCAAAGCCCTGGGGCAGGTAGCCCCGGGAGAAGGGGGCCGGGCGGGAGCCGGAGGAAAGGAGTGATGGGCCGTGATCCCGGAATCGTTTCTCAACGAGCTGAAATACAATACCGACATTGAGCAGGTCATCGGGCGGTATGTCCAGCTCCGCCGCCGGGGCAAGAACCTCACCGGCCTCTGCCCCTTCCATTCGGAAAAGACCCCTTCCTTCACCGTCTACCCCGATACCCAGTCCTTCTACTGCTTCGGCTGCGGGGCAGGGGGGGACGCCATCACCTTCCTGCGGAAGATCGAGAACCTGGATTACCTGGACGCGGTGCGGGAGCTGGCACGCCAGGCCGGGATGACGGTGCCGGAGGGCGCCCTGGAGGACACCGGGCGGCAGCTCCGCACCCGGCTGCTGGAGCTGAACCGGGAGGCGGCGCGGTTCTTCCACGCCACCCTCATGTCCGACGCCGGGCGGGAGGGCCGGGCCTACCTCATCGGCAGGGGCCTGACCCAGAAGACCGTCACCCGGTTCGGCCTGGGGTACGCCCCGGAGAGCTGGGATTTCCTCCTGCGCCACCTGCGGGGCAAGGGCTTTTCCGACGAGGAGGCGGTCGCCGCCTCCCTGGCGGTCCGGGGGAAGAACGGCGGCTGCTACGACGCCTTCCGAAACCGGGTCATCTTCCCCATCATCGACCTGCGGGGGGGCGTGGTGGCCTTCGGCGGGCGGAACCTGGGGGACAAGGGCCCCAAATACCTCAACAGCGGGGATACCCCGGTGTTTAAAAAGAGCCGCAACCTTTTCGCCCTCAACTTCGCCAAGAACACCAAGCGGCAGGAACTGATCCTCTGCGAGGGCTATATGGACGTGGTGAGCCTCCACCAGGGGGGCTTCGATAACGCCGTGGCCACCCTGGGCACCGCCCTGACCCAGGAGCAGGCCAAGCTCATCAGCGGCTATACCAATACCGTGGTGCTCAGCTACGATTCCGACGGGCCGGGCCAGGCCGCCACCAAGCGGGCCATGGCCATGTTCCAGGATACCGGCGTCAAGGTGCGGGTCCTCTCCATCCCCGGCGCCAAGGACCCGGACGAGTTCATCAAGAAATTCGGCGCCCAGCGGTTCGAGCTGCTGCTGGAGGGCTCCGCCGGGGCCATGGATTTTGAAATCTCCCGCATCCGCCAGAACCACGACCTGGAGACCCCCGAGGGGAAGGTGGGCTTCCTCCGGGACTTTGTGGAGCTGATGGCCGGGGTGGCCAGCCCCATCCAGCGGGAGGTCTATGTCAGCAAGGTCTGCCGGGAGCTGGAGGTGGACAAGCAGGCGGTGACCCTCCAGCTGGAATCGGCCCTCCGCCGCCGGAAAAGCGGCAGGGAAAAGCGGGAGGCCCGGGAGCTGCGCCCCTTCACCGCCGGGCAGGCCTCGGCCAAAACCGACCTGGAGAAGCAGCGCAACCCCAAATGCGTCCTGGCGGAGGAGCGGCTCATCGCTTATCTCATCCGCAGCCCGGACGGATGGGGGTGGGTGAAGGAGCGGCTCCGGCCGGAGGAGCTGGTTTCCGACCGGGACCGGGAGATTTATGTGGCGGTGGCCCAGCTTCTGGAGGACGGCCGCGCCGCCGATATGATGTCCCTCTCCGCCCGGCTGGACGAGGACAACATGGCCCGGCTCTCGGAGATTCTGGCCTCCCCGGGCTGCGAGAATATTTCCGCCCGGGAAGCGGAAGATTATATCAGCACGCTGAAAAGCTTTCATACCAGAAAAACAGATGAAGAAGTCGGCAGCCTGGAGGCGGAGGAATGGAAACGGTACATAGCCTCCATTGCCGCGAAGAAAAAAACAGGGGGATAAGGTTTTGGCACAGGATAAGAAAACAGTCATACGGGACCTCATCGAAAGCGGCAAGGCCAAGGGCAAGCTCACCACCAAGGAGATCAACGACGCCCTGGAGGAGCTGGACTTTGACGTGGAGCAGGTGGATAAGCTCTACGACACCTTTGAAAGCAACAACATCGAGATTGTGGAGGACTTCAATTCCGACATCATCTCCCCCGAGAAGGACGGGGACCTGGAGAGCGTCCTTTACGCCGAGGGCATCAATATCGACGACCCGGTGAAGGTCTACCTCAAGGAGATCGGCCGGGTGCCCCTCCTCTCCGCCGACGAGGAGGTGGAGCTGGCGGTGCGGATGTCCCAGGGGGACGAGGCCGCCCGCAAGCGCCTCTCCGAGGCCAACCTCCGCCTGGTGGTGAGCATCGCCAAGCGGTATGTGGGCCGGGGGATGCAGTTTTTGGACCTGATCCAGGAGGGGAACCTGGGCCTCATCAAGGCGGTGGAGAA
>CAJFUT010000330.1 GCA_904420255.1 uncultured Angelakisella sp.
AAGTGGCGACATGGGCGTCGGGCTTCTGCCTGACAAACTCTCAAACCACAAATATTTCCCATGGCACAAGGTAAAACAAGCCCGGACCTCCGGTGCGACCGGAGTAAGCTTTTTAAGTGAAAAGCCGGCGGGGCGGAAAAAGAGGTTCCAAGGGGGTGCCCCCTTTGGTCAGTTTTTGGTTACTTTCTTCTGATGAAGAAAGTAACATCGTCGGCGTTGCGCTTCGGGCGGAACACAAACAGAATGAAGCGTAGCGGTGCAGAAATCAGTATCCCGGCGATTCAGGCAAATCGAAAGGAAGAGAAAGGCGTTACGCAGCAAAAAAAGCCCCGCGCCGGCGGAAGTCTTCCACCGGCGCGGGGGCTTTTTGCTCAGAAAAGGGAATCAGGGGAAGGGCTTAGTCAGCGCGGACCCGGATGCTGGGCCAGTCATAGATGCCCACAGGGGTCATGTTGAAGTCTTCCACCTGGGCGGTGAGGCAGACGATCTCGTTGCGGCTGTTCAGGTAGCAGCCAACGGGGTCCTCCAGGTAGAGGATTTCAGCGGCCCGCTGATAGGCCTGCTCTCTCCACTCCTGGTCCACGGTGGCGGCGGCGCCGTTGAGCAGCTCGTCCACCTCGGCGTTGGAGTAGAAGCCGTAGTTGTTGTCGTTGATGCCGGCATCAGAGGTGGCGAAGCGGCGCTTCAGGCCCTCGTCGCCGTCCAGGGTGATGTAGCCGGCGCCCATGAGGAACATACCCCAGCCGTAGTTCTCGTTGAACTCCTCGGCGGTCCAGCCGCTCCAGGCCTCGTTGAACTTGGAGCTGTCCACCACTTCCAGGGTGACGTTGATGCCAACCTCGGCCAGCTGAGCCTTGACGATCTCGCCGGCCTCGACGCCGCGGTTGTAAACGTCGGTGCACATGACGGTCATGTCAAAGCCGTCGGGATAGCCGGCCTCGGCCAGCAGCTGGCGGGCCTTTTCCTGATCCTGCTGGATCACGCCCAGGTTGATGTAGCCGAAGGCGGCGGGAGGAGCGACGCTGTCACGGGGCTTCTCGCCCAGGCCGCCCCAGAGGGTCTCCACCAGGGTCTCGCGGTCCAGGGCGTAGCTGATGGCCTGGCGGACCTTGGTATCCTGGACAATGGGATGGCCGCAGTTGAACTGGAACAGGTGGCAGCCGGGGCCGGGGATGGAGAAGACGTTGAGGGTCTCATCCTCTTTGAACCGCTCCACGTCCTCGGCGTTGATGCCGTTGGCGGCGTCAACCTGGTGGCTCTCCAGGGCGATGGCCCGGGCGGAAGCCTCGGGGACGATCTGGATGACGATGTTCTCGGTGGCGGCGGGGCCCCCAAAGTAATCGTCGAAGCGGACCAGGTGCATATCCTCGTCCTTGTTCCACTCCACCAGCTTGAAGGGGCCGGTGCCGTCGACGCTCTCGACGCTGGTGCCCAGGTCCTTGCCGTACTTCTCAATGTAGTCCTTGTTGAGGAGGGTGTTGGCCCGGAGGGTCAGGGAAGCCTCCATGGGGCCGGCGGGCTCCAGGGTGATGAGCTGGATGGTGTAGTCGTCCACGATCTCGCAGCGGTCGATGAAGCCCATGGTCTGGGTGTACCGGACGGGATCCTCCTCGTTGAGGAGGCGGTCGTAGGTGGCCTTGACGTCCTCAGCGGTCAGCTCCTTGCCGCTGTGGAACTTGACGCCCTTCTTGAGGTGGAAGGTCCAGGTGAGGCCGTCCTCCTCCACGTTCCAGCTCTCGGCAACGTCGCCCACGATGTTGCCCTCCAGGTCCCGCTTGAGCAGCTGGGAGTAGACCTGGGGCAGGACGAAGTCGTTGGTGACGTTCATCTGGCCGTCCATGATCTCCTGGTCGCTCTTGGTGGCGATGGTAAAGGTATCCTTGTACTGGACTTCACCGCTGGCCGCGTCGGATCCGCTGGACCCGGAGGAAGTGGTGGAGCCGCCGCAGGCGGCGAGGGTCAGGACCATCATGACCGCCAGCAAAGACGCGAGTGCTCTTTTCATAATTACCTCCATCTTCATTGTCGTTTTGGCTTCTGCGTGCTTTTAAACTCACAGTACGCTCACATATTTATACCATTTCCCGCCCGGCGGCAGGGATAACCCAGGCTGTACCGGGGAAAAAACGGTATAATTATGCTGGGCCCCTGTAAATTACGTTCTATTATACTGCGCCCGGAAATTGTATGCAAGAGTGTATTCAATTAAATTTCATGAAAAGTTCTCAATTTATGGTTTATCCCTCAAAAGCGGCAGAGGGGAAAAGCGCAATTTGGTGAAATTTTCTGCGGCCGCAGGAAGAAGGGCGGGCTTATTCCTCTTCCAGGCCCTGGAGCAGCACCCGCCGCCCCCCCAGGTAGACCTCCCCCACCTGGCTGAGGCTCTGGATATTCTCCAGGGGGTTCTGGTCCAGCACCAGGAAATCGGCGGCCTTGCCCGGGGCGATGAGGCCGGTCCAGCCGTCCACCCCCATCATTTTGGCGGCGTCGGAGGTGGCGGCCCGGATGGCGGCCATGGGGCTGGCGCCGTATTCCACCATCTTCACCAGCTCCATATAGCTGCCCCAGTGGGGGTTGTAGGAGGTGCCGGCGTCGGTGCCGGCGGCCATCTTCACCCCGGCCTTGAGGGCCATCTGGAAGCTGCGGACGTGGGTTTCGTGGGCTCTCTTACATTTTTCCATGGCATAGGCCGGAATATTCTCGTCCCCCTCGTGCTGGAAGAACCAATGGTCCACGGCGATGGTGGGCACCAGCCACACCCCCCGCTCCAGCATCATCTCGACGCACTCCTCGTCCAGGAAGGAGCCGTGCTCCACCGAGTCGATGCCCGCCCGGATGGCGTTCTTGATGGCGGGGGCGCCGTGGGCGTGGGTGGCGGTCTTTTTGCCGGCCTTGTGGGCCTCCTCGATGGCGGCCCGCATCTCCTCCTCGGTGAGCTGGGAATCCGCCGCCTCCATGCCGGGGGACATCATCCCGCCGCTGGCCATGATCTTGATGACGTCGGCGCCGTGCTTGATCTGCTCCCGGGCGGCCCGGCGGCAGCTGTCGGGGCCGTCGCACTCCATGCCGGTGTTGCTGCCGTGGCCCCCGGTCATGCAGAGGCACTGGCGGCTGATGTAGTAGTGGGGCCCCACCACAATGCCCTCGTTGATGGCGTCCCGCAGCCCCACCTCCGCCTGCTTGCGGCCGTTCATGTCCCGGACGAAGGTGACGCCGGATTTCAGGTGCTGCTGGAGGTGGGCAAGGCCCCGGAGGGCGAACTTGGCCGGCTCCTCCCAGTTGAGGGAGGCGGGGTTGGCGATGGGGGTGGAGAGGGCATGGACGTGGCAGTTGAACATCCCGGGCATCACCGTCCTGCCGGTGAGGTCCCGGCCTGCGGCCTTCCGCTCCGGCGGGAGGGAGGCGGCGGGGCCCACCCAGGTGATCTTCCCCTCCGCCACCGTCATGGCGCTGCCGGGGATGAGGCGGCCCTCCGCCGGGTCGATGAGGTCGAAATTATAGTAGAGCTTTTCCCCCATGGCTCATTCCCCCCAGACTTCCCGGAAGACCCGGAGGAAGTTCTGCCCCAGCATCTTGCGGATGTCCTCGTCGGAGAAGCCCAGGGCCACCAGCCCCCGGGTGACGTTGATGTACTGGTCCACCCGCTTGAGGTCCCGGTTGAACACCGTCTCAAAGAACCAGGGGCTGTCGTAGAAGAGCTTGGTGTGGGTTTCCCAATAGAACTTGGTGTAGTACTCGAACATATCGGTGCCGATGCCGATGTGGTCGGTGCCCACCAGCTTGGCCATATATTCAAAGTGGTCCATGTAGTCCTCCAGGGTGGGCTGGACCCCCAGCTCGTGGTGGCAGAGGAAGGCGTGGGAGCTTAGTCCCACCACGCCCCCCTTGGCGGCCACCGCCTTGATCATCTCGTCGGTGAGGTTCCGGGAGGTGGTGGGGGTGACGGCCTTGGCGTTGGAGTGGCTGAAGATGCAGGGCTTGGTGCTCAGTTCGATGGCCTCCAGGGAGGAGCGCTCCCCCACGTGGGAGAGGTCCACCACGATGCCCAGGCGGTTCATCTCCTTCACCGCCTGGATGCCGTAGAAGGTGAGGCCGCCGTTCTTGGGGTCCATGCAGCCGGAGGCCAGGGTGCAGGGCTCGTTGTAGGCGATCTGGCAGATGCGCAGCCCCAGGTTCCGCAGGATGGTCCAGCGGTAGAATTCCTTGCCCACCATCTCGGAGCCCTGGCAGCCGAAGATGACGCCGATCTTCTTTTCCTTGTGGCACCGCTCCAGGTCGGCGGCGGTCCTCACCTGCATCACCCGGCCGGGGAAGTAGTCAAACAGATTGAAATAGGCGAAAAAGGTTTTCAGGGTGGCCTCGAAGCTGTCGTTGGCGGCGGTCATGGTGATGTTCATGGCCCGGACGCCGGATTCCTCCAGCCGCTGGAGATAGGTCTTGCCGTCCCGCTCCGGCGGCTCCGGGTTGGTCATGTTGCCGCAGAGGCCGTCGATAATCAGGGAGGAATAGTGGAGCTCCTGGGCCCGCTCCTCCTGGGCTTTGGTCAAGGTGATCTTGTTCATCTGCAATTACCCCCGTATTTAGTTCGGTATATATGGCGATCCGCGCGGCGGGGCCGGCGGGCGGTCAACAGGTCAATAGGCGCGGAAAAAGAAGATGTCCGGGATTTCCCCCACGCCGCTGCCGGAGCGCTGGAGGTCGTGGACCCGGATGGCGTCCAGGATGTGGCGCTCCGCCGCCTGGCGGGCCTTGTCCGGGTCCCGCTCCCGCAGGCCGGAGAGGATCTGCTTGTGGCCGGCCATAATGAGGGAGACGTCCCCCAGCCCCTTCCAGGAGGTGCCCGGCTCGTGCCAGGAGCTTTTGAGGAGGTTCCGGATGGTGTCCAGGAGGAAGCGGTTGCCGCTCCCCTCGTAGATCAGGTCGTGGAACCGCTCGTTATATTCCGAGAAAAGCCGGATGTCCCGGCTGCGGGCGGCGTATTCCATCTCCTTCTGGAAGGCCTCCAGCCGCAGGAAATCCTCGTCCTTGAGGCTGTCGGCCGCCAGGGCGGCGGCCAGGCCCTCCAGGGAGGCCCGGACAATCTGCATCTCCCGGATCAGGCCCAGGTCGATGTCCGCCACCACCGCCCCCTTGTACCGCTCCAGGGTCACAAGGCCCAGGGCCTCCAGGTGCTTGATGGCCTCCCGCACCGGGGTGCGGCTGACGTGGTACTTTTCGGCAAGGGCGGTTTCCACCAGCCGTTCCCGGGGTTTCAGCTCCCCGGTGATGATGGCCCGGCGCAGCAGATCCACCAGCTCGGAGCTCTCGTTGGTCTTTTTTTTCACCCGGCGCTCCCCTTTCACAAAAATTAGTACTTGAATTCGTGTGCAAAACTGTATACAATGTATTTATATCATTCCCAGTATAAAGTTCTTTCACCCAGCCGTCAATAACGCCGCGGGCTGTTTTTGCAGGATTGCACAAGCTGCTCTCTGGGTTTTCGGTCAATTTCACCACATTCTCCGGTTTTTTCGCCGTTTTGCCAAAGGGCCCGGGGGGCCTTCCCAAGGGGAGGCGGGCCTTCCGGCCTCCCGGCCCGGGCGGGCGGCGGCGGCCGGGAAGGCGTGTGCGCTGCCGGAGGACAAAAGAGCGGATGTATGTTTTTGCATACAAAATCCCTTTTCATTCATCCGGCGGGGGGCTTTGCCCTCCGTTCCGATACGAAAGCAACCTGGGACATTTTCTGGAGGTGTCGAATTTGTTAAAGTATGTCCTCAAGCGGATCCTGGAGCTGATCCCCATGCTTCTGATCCTGTCCATCATCGTTTTCCTGATGGTGCGGATGATCCCCGGCGACCCGGTGAAAAATATGCTGGGCATCGAGGTCCCCCAGGAAATGGTGGAGGCGGAGCGGGAGCGCCTGGGCCTCAACGACCCCTACCCCGTGCAGTACCTGCGCTTTTTGAACGAGCTGCTCCACGGGGACCTGGGGGAATCCATCGCCACCGGCAACCCGGTCGCGGAGGAGCTGGGGGACCGCTACCCCAACACCCTGATCCTGGCGGTGGGGGGCATCCTCATCGCCTCGGTGCTGGGGGTGCTCTTCGGCATCATCGCCGCGGTGAACCACAATAAGTTCTGGGACAACTTCATCATGGCCCTGTCCATGCTGGCGGTGTCCACCCCGTCCTTCTTCCTGGCCCTGATCCTGATGCTGATATTCACCCTGTATCTCGGGTGGTTCCCCAGCGTGGGGGCCATCACCCCGGAGCGGATGGTGATGCCCATCATCACCCTGGGGACCCAGGCGGTGGGCTTCATCGCCCGGACCACCCGGTCCTCCATGCTGGACGTGCTGAGCCAGGACTACATACGCACCTCCCGCTCCCGGGGCATCCCCGCCCGGGTCATCACCTATTCCCACGCCCTGAAAAACGCCCTCATCCCCATCCTCACCGCCCTGGGGCTGCGGTTCGGCTCCCTGCTGGCCGGCTCCGCCCTGGTGGAAACGGTCTTCTCCATCAAGGGGGTGGGCCGGTTCGTGGTGGACTCGGTGACCAAGCGGGACTACCCCGCCGTCCAGGGCTGCATCCTGGTGCTGGCTGTCACCTTCGTGGTGGTGAACACCGCCGTGGACCTGATCTACGCCGCGGTGGATCCCCGGATCAAGTACGAATAAGGGAGGGCTGAGTGCATGAAAGGAACGATTTTAAGGCGGTTCCTGCGCCGGAAGATCTCGGTGCTGGGGGCCATCGTGCTGATTTTATTCTTTGTGGTGGCCATCTTCGGCCCCATGTTCTGCTCCCAGGACCCCCTGGCCCAGGACCTGGTGAATAAATACCAGGACCCCTCCCCCGAGCACTGGTTCGGCACCGATTACCTGGGGCGGGACACCTTCACCCGGATGGTCTACGGGGCCCGGGTTTCCCTGACCCTCAGCTTCTCGGGGGTGATCACCGGCTGCGCCATCGGGGTGCTGATGGGGGTCATCGCCGGCTACTTCGGGGGCTGGGTGGATTCCCTCATCTCCCGGATCATTGATATCCTCCTGGCCTTCCCGGGGCTGCTGCTGGCCATCACCGTGGTGGCCATCCTGGGCAACGGCACCCAGAACACCGCCATCGCCATCGCCATCTTCTCCATCCCCTCCATCGCCCGGATGGTCCGGGGCATCGTCATGTCCAACAAGGGGGCGGAGTACATCCAGGCCTGCCGGGTCATGGGGGCCAGCAACGGCCGCATCATCTTCACCCACATCGTCCCCAACGCCGTTTCCCAGATCATCGTCAACATCACCCTGAACCTGGGCACCGCCATCCTCACCGCCTCCTCCCTCTCCTTCCTGGGGCTGGGGGTGCAGCCCCCCGATCCCGAGTGGGGCGCCATGCTCAGCAACGGCAGGGACGTCATCCGGTCCTACCCCCTGGCGGTCTTCATCCCCGGCATCGCCATCACCCTGGTGGTGATGAGCTTCAGCCTGGTGGGGGACGGCCTCCGGGACGCCCTGGACCCCAAACTGAAGAACAGCTAAGGAGGGGAATTTTCCACTATGTCTGAAACCATACTCCAGGTGAAAAACCTGAAAACCTATTTCTACACCGAGGAGGGGACGGTGCCGGCGGTGGACGGCCTGGACTTCACCCTGGACGCCGGGGAGACCCTGGCCATCGTGGGGGAATCGGGCTGCGGCAAGTCGGTGACCTCCCTGTCCATCCTCCAGCTCATCAAGAACCCCCCGGGGAAGATCATCGACGGGGAAATCCTCTACCACGGGGAGGACCTGTGCAAAATCCCCGAGAAGCGGATGCGCCAGATCCGGGGGGACGAAATCTCCATGATTTTCCAGGAGCCCATGACCAGCCTCAACCCGGTCTTTACCATCGGGCACCAGATCATGGAATCCCTCACCTACCACCAGCACTGCAAAAAGGACGAGGCCCGGGAGCGGGCCACCGAGATGCTGCGGCTGGTGGGCATCCCGGACCCTGAGAAGAACATGAACTACTACCCCCACCAGATTTCCGGCGGGATGCGCCAGCGGGTGATGATCGCCATGGCCCTGGCCTGCAACCCCAAAATCCTCATCGCCGACGAACCCACCACCGCCCTGGATGTCACCATCCAGGCCCAGATCCTGCGCCTCCTCACTGACCTGCGGGAAAAGACCGGCACCGCCATCATCCTCATCACCCACGACCTGGGCATTGTGGCCCAGATGGCGGAAAACGTCATGGTGATGTACGGCGGCCAGGCGGTGGAATATTCCGACGTCAAATCCATCTACAAGAACCCCCTCCACCCCTACACCGTGGGCCTTCTGAAATCCATCCCCAAGCTCCACGAGGACCAGGAGAAGCTCTACAACATCAAGGGCTCCATCCCCAGCCCCCACGAATTCCCCAAGGGCTGCCGCTTCTCCCCCCGGTGCGAGGAGTGCATGGATGTCTGCCGCGACCATATGCCGGAGCTGGTGTCCCTCCCCGACGGGCGCCGGGTCCGCTGCTGGAAATACCAGGAATACAAGGGAGGTGACGAGGAATGAGCGCGCCCCTTCTGGAGGTGCAGAACCTCAAGCTCTACTACCCCGTCAAGGTGCGGAAAAACGCCCTCTTCAGCGAAAAGGGCTTTGTCAAGGCGGTGGACGACATTTCCTTCACCGTCAACCAGGGGGAGACCTTCGGCCTGGTGGGGGAATCGGGCTGCGGCAAATCCACCACCGGCAAGACCATTGTGAAACTGCTGCGCCCCACCGAGGGCCACATCCTCTTTGAGGGGAAGGACATCTTCGCCCCGGAGAACAAGGCCGACCTGACCACCCGCATCCAGATCATCTTCCAGGACCCCTATTCCTCCCTGGACCCCCGGTTCACCGTGGGCCGCTGCATCGCCGAGCCCATGGTGGTCCACAAGATCGGCACCCCCAAGGAGCGGGAGGAGCGGGTGCGCCAGCTGATGGCCGACGTGGGCCTGCGGCCGGAGCATTACACCAAGTACCCCCACGAATTCTCCGGCGGCCAGCGCCAGCGCATCGGCGTGGCCCGGGCCCTGGCCCTCAACCCCTCCCTCATCGTCTGCGACGAGCCGGTGTCCGCCCTGGACGTTTCCATCCAGGCCCAAATCCTCAACCTGATGCAGGACCTGCAGGCGAAATACAGCCTGACCTATATCTTCATCTCCCACAACCTCAGCGTGGTCAAGCACCTCTGCGACCGCATCGCCGTCATGTACCTGGGGAACATTGTGGAGATCGCCGGCAAGAACGACCTCTTCGACCACCCCTCCCACCCCTACACCAACGCCCTGCTGGACGCCATCCCGGTGCCGGACCCCGAAATCCCCACCATGCAGGAGATGCTGGAGGGGGACGTCCCCAGCCCCATGAACCCCCCCGCCGGCTGCTGCTTCCACACCCGGTGCAAAAAGGCCTGCGAGCGCTGCTCCCGGGAGAAGCCGGCCCTGCGGGAGATCGCCCCCGGCCACCAGGTGGCCTGCCACCTGGCGGAATGAGGGCCGCCGGAACCATCCGTTTTCGCCAGGGCGCGGCCGCGCCCTGTTGAAAGGTAAAGATTCAGAAAGAAGGAGTATCTGCCATGGAAATCAAACGCTACGACACCACCGCCACCATGAGCCGGGTCACCGAAGCGGGGGGCTTCCTCTACTTCAGCGGCCACGTGGCCTCCAAGGGGGAGACCATGACCCAACAGGCCGAGGCCCTTTTCGCCCGGTACGACGAGCTCTTCGCCCAGTTCGGCACCGATAAGGACCACATGGTGATGGCCACCATCTATATGCCCGACATCAGCAAGAAGCCCGAGTTCAACGAGGCCTGGGACAAGTGGATCACCCCCGGCTGCGCCCCCGCCCGGGTCTGCGTCGAGGCCGGCCTTGGGGATAAGCCCTACATGATGGAGATTTCCGTCATCGCCGTCAAGTCCAAGGAATGAGGGGAAGCCCTCCCCAAATTTTGAGATACGAGGTGTATTATGGCTAACATTCTTTCCGAACCCTCCCTGCCCAACGCCGCGTCCAGAAGCGAGGAAGTGCTTCTGGAGCGCACCAGCGTCCCCATGTCCCAGCTGGCCCTGGACGCCAAGGCCGCCGCGGAGAAGAACCCCACCGACCCCGAGCTGTGGATCAAGTACGGCCGGGCCCTCCGCCGCCAGATGATGCACCGGGAGGCCATCGAGGCCTACTGCCTGGGCATCACCTATAATCCCTTCTACGCCCTGCTGTACCGCCACCGGGCCCACGCCTACATCAACATCGGCGAGTACACCGTTTCCGCCGCCACCTTCGAGATCGCCCTGCGGCTGGACCCCCAGAACTGGGACTGCTGGTACCACCAGGGGGTGGCCTACTACCTGGCCGGGCAGTACAGCCGGGCCGAGGCCTCCTTCCGGGAGTGCTTCAAGCACAGCAACCTCTTTGACGACGACGTGGCCACCAAGGACTGGCTGTGGCTGACCCTGATGCACCTGGGCAAAAAGGACGAGGCCGCCCAGGTGGTGGCCGACGTGAAGCCCGGCCATCCCGTCCAGTACGCCGACTGCGGCTACTATAACCGGGTCCTCACCTACAACGGCACCATCACCCCCGAACAGGCCCTGGAGGAAGCCGGCAAGGACGGCCACCTCTATGCCACCGCCGCCTACGGCATCGCCTGCTGGTACCTCTTCCACGGGGAGAAGGCCAAGTGCTACGAAATCCTCAAGAACATCAACGACAATCCCTCCTGGGGCGGCTTCGCCGAGCACGCCGGCCGCCGGGATTTCGCCAACTGGAAGGACTGATCCTTCCCCATTCCCCGGGAAATGCCCCGGGAAGGAGATGAAGCAAGATGGCAAACGTCCTTTCCGAGCCCGACCTGCCCAACAGCGCCTCCATGAGCTCCGAAATCCATCTGGAGCGCACCAACGTCCCCCTGGACCCCCTGGTGCTGGCGGCCAAGGCCGCAGCCGAGCGGAACCCCGCCGACCCCGAGCTGTGGATCAAGTACGGCCGGGCCCTCCGGCGGCAGCAGATGCACCGGGAGGCCATCGACGCCTACTGCATGGGGATCACCTACAACCCCTTCTACCCCCTGCTGTACCGGCACCGGGCCCACGCCTACATCAACATCCAGCAGTACCGGGAGGCCGCCGCCACCTTTGAGATCGCCCTGCGGCTGGACCCCCAGAACTGGGACTGCTGGTACCACCAGGGCCTGGCTTATTACCTCATGGGGGACTACGCCCGGGCGGAAAAATCCCTGGAGGGGTGCTTCCGCCTGGAGGACGAGATGGCCGCCCGGGATTGGCTCTGGCTGACCCGGATGCGCCTGGGCAAGGCCGAAGAGGCCGCCCAGGCGGTGGCCGACGTGAGGACCGGCGAGGAGGAGAAGCACCACAAGGGCTACTATAACCGGGTGCTGGTCTACGCCGGCAAAAAGTCCCCCGAGGAGGTCATGGCCATCGCCGAAACCCTGGACGAGCATATGTACGCCACCTACGGCTACGGGGTGGCCTGCTGGTACGTCACCCAGGGGCAGAAGGAGAAGGCCCTCCCCATCCTGCGGCGCATCGCCGCCGGGGAGAGCTGGAGCGGCTTCGCCGAGCAGGCCGCCCGGCGGGACCTGGCCGCCTGGGAGGAATAAAGCCCTCCTCCCGTCCGACGCCGGGAGCCCCCGGGCCCCGGGAAGAAAACCAAAATTTCGCCGCCCGAAGCGGCAGAATGGAGCATTGTTATGGCCAACGTATTATCCGAACCCTTTCTGGAAAATGTCGCCTCCATGAGCTCCGAGGTCCATGTGGAGCGCACCAACCAGCCCGTTTCCCAGATCGCCCTGGACGCCAAGGCCGCCGCCGAGGCGAACCCCACCGACCCCGAGCTGTGGATCAAGTACGGCCGGGCCCTCCGCCGCCAGTCGATGCACCGGGAGGCCATCGACGCCTATTCCATGGGCATCAGCTACAGCCCCTTCTACCCCCTGCTGTACCGCCACAAGGCCCACGCCTACATCAACACCAGCCGCTACGCCGAGGCCGCCGCGGATTTTGAATTCGCCATCCGGCTGGACCCCTCCAACGTGGACTGCTGGTACCACCTGGCCCTGAGCTACTTCCTCCTCCAGGATTACGAGCGGGCCGAGAAGGTCTACAAGGTCTGCTACAAGATGAGCGACGAGGACCTGGACGTCATCTCCTGCACCGACTGGCTGTGGATGACCCTCCGCCGCCTGGGCAAGAAGGAGGAGGCCGCGAAGCTCCTGGAGCGGATCACCCCCGACATGGACCCCGGCGTGGTGGTTTCCTACCACCGGCGCCTGCTGATGTACAAGGGCCTCATCAAGCCCGAGGAGCTGATGACCGAGAATCCCACCGACCTGGAGCTGGTCACCATGGGCTTCGGCCTCGCCAACTACTACTATGAGATCGGCGAGGACAAGAAGGGCGACGAGATGATCCTCAGGGTCCTGGAGGCCGGCAAGGAGGACGCCTGGAGCGCCTTCGGCTACCAGGCCGCCCTGGTGGAGAAGAAGCGCCGCAACCTGTAAGCCTGAGAGCAGCGGCGCATGAATCGGATACTCTTTGCGGGCTTTGCCCGCACCCTCTTGCGCCGTTGCTCCTCATTCTATCTTCGTTCAGCCCGAACCGCTGGTCCGGGGATGCCACT
>CAJFUT010000331.1 GCA_904420255.1 uncultured Angelakisella sp.
GGAGAATTTTTGTCCCCCCCTCCGCATAGGTATGTAGAGAAAAACAGCCAGCGGGGAGGGAACATTTTGAAAGGTTTGCCGGAGGACAGAGCGGTGCGCTTTGCCCAGTACATCATCGAGAACGGCGCGACGGTGCGGGACACCGCCCGGGAATTCAAAATCAGCAAATCCACCGTACATAAAGACGTCACCGAGCGGCTGCCGGGAATCAACCACCAGCTTTACCGGCAGGTGAAGGCGGTGCTGGAAAAGAATAAACAGGAGCGGCACATCCGCGGGGGCCAGGCCACCAAGCTGAAGTACGCCCATCAGAAGTGAGAGGGCTCAGGCGCTCTCCCGGTCCGGGGCGGGGTCGAAGCGGTAGCCCACCTTGCGGATGGTGGCGATGCAGCCGCCGTAGGGCCCCAGCTTCTGGCGCAGGCACTTGA
Source organism: uncultured Angelakisella sp. (assembly GCA_904420255.1). Lineage (GTDB taxonomy): Bacteria > Bacillota > Clostridia > Oscillospirales > Ruminococcaceae > Angelakisella. Next base: position 429 of record CAJFUT010000331.1, read on the forward strand.
TGTGGGTGTCCACGGTGCGGCTGTCCCCGGAAAAGTCCAGCTCCCAAACCGCCCCCAGCAGCTGGCTGCGGGTCAGCACCAGCCCCTGGTTCTTCATCAGGTAGGCCAGGAGCTGGAACTCCTTTGGGGTGAGCCCCAGGAGGGCGCCGTCGGCCCGGGCAAGCTGGCGGCGGCAGTCCACTTCCAGGCCGCCGCTGCGCAGCAGGTCCGGCCCCGGGCGCAGGGCCTGGCGCAGCCGGTCCGGGTCGGCCGCCAGGGTGAGGGGAGGAATCCAGCCCATCCCGGGCATGGAAATGGACACGGTCAGCCCAAGCTGCCCCGGCTCCAGGTTCTCCAGCTCGTCCGGCTGCACCAGGTGCATCCCGGTGCGGGCAAGGCACCCGGCCACCAGGCGGCGCAATTGTTCCTCCTGCTCGGCGGGGAGGGGTTGGTATTTCATGGGGAAGCCTCCTCTCATGGATTATAGGCCCATCATAGCACGGCTTTTTGATGGCTGTGTGACGAAAAACGAAAAAGTAATGAAAATCCCCCCGTAGAATGAGGGGATTTTTTGCTGTGGGAAAGCCCCGGCTTTTCAGGATGGCTGCACACTTTTTTCAGGACGGGGAAATTTCCAGCCGCTACAATAAAACCATCGGGGAGAAAACGGTGTCTGAGCCTATGAAGGGGGCAGACCGGAGGCGGTTCCGGATTCGCGGGCCCGAAAAGGACGGAATGAGAAAGGAGATTTCACCATGAGGAAAAACGGAAAAAAGGTACTGGCCCTTTTGATGGGCCTTGTGACGGCGGCGTCCCTGGCCGCCTGCGCCGGGGTTCCGGCAGAGGCGCCGGCCCCATCCACCGCCCAGGAGGACTATGACGCCCTGCTGGAGGAGAACCGGCAGCTCCGGGAGGAGCTGGACCTGCTGAAGGCGGAGCTGGCGGAGGCGGATGAAGAGGAGGACCTCCCCGCCCCGGAGGAAGAGGAAACCCCGGAAGAAGAACCCTTGGAGGAAGCCGCCCCGGCCCCTGAGGAGGCAGCCCCTCCGGCGGAGGAAACCCAAGCCCAGCAGGCCGCCCCTCCGGCGGAACCGGCCGCGGCCTCCCCCTGGGAGGAGCGGGTCAACGCCCTCACCCTCTCCCCGGTGGACCCCGATCCCATCACCGACCCCTTTGCCCAGGAGATCTACGACCGCTACACCTCCCTGGTGGAGCCGGGGATGACCAACTGGGAGCTGCTCCGGTCGGTCTATGACTATGTGGTCCAGAACTACCGGGCCAACACCCTGAAGCGGACCAACCTGCCGGGCTCCTTCCAGTGCACCTCCTACGCCCACGAGCTGTGCCAGGGGCTGTATGTGGTGGGCTTCGAGGTGCGGTATATGTCGGGGCAGTGCACCGCCAAGGGGGGCGGCTGGACCGGCCACGCCTGGTCCGCCATTGTGGTGGGGGACGATCTCCTCTACCTGGACGCCAACATCCCCGCCGAGCACGGCGGCAATCCGGATACCTACTTCGCCGTCACCCCCGGCAGCAACGGCATCTACCGCAACGACCTGGTGAAGATGGTGGAGTATTCCCCCGACCTGATGACCACCACCGTCTACAGCCCGTGACCCCAGGCAAAAGGGGCCCGGCAGCGCAGCCGCTGCCGGGCCCCTTTTCTGCCGGCCTTCAGGATTTTTTCCCCTTCCGCCGGCGGAGCAGCCAGTACAGCCCCAGGACCACCGCCGCCGCGATCACCACGGCCACCACCAGATGGGTGTACTGGTCGAAGTAGGGGAGGGCGGTTTCCCAGGCGGTGCCCAGGGCGGCCCCCACCGAAACCAGGAGGGTGTTCCAGACGGCGCTGCCCAGGGTGGTGAGGAGGAGGAAAGGGATGATCCGCATTTTGGCAAACCCCGCCGGGATGGAGATGAGGCTGCGGATCACCGGGATGCACCGGCAGATCAGCACCGCCTTGCCCTGGTATTTGGTGAACCAGTAGACCGATTTGTCCACATATTCCGGCTTCAGGTGGAGGACCTGGCCGAACCTGCCGGCAAAAAGGCGCTTCAGCCGCTCCGCCTGGAAAATCCACCCCAGGGCGTAGAGGGCGATGGCCCCCACCAGGGAGCCGGCGGTGGCGGCGACGATGGTGCCGGGGACGTTCATGGCGGTGGTCACCGTCAGGGCGCCGCCGAAAAGCAGCACCGCCTCGGAGGGGATGGGGGGGAAGATGTTCTCAATGAGGATCAGCAGAAAGATCCCCAGGTAGCCGAACTGGTCCACCATGTTCAGCATGAAATCCTGCATAGACAATTCTCCTTCGGTGTTATTCAGGGAGAGGGGAGGGGTTCCCCGGCTCACAAAAGGGGGGAGGGGGCGGAAAGCCCCTTCCTCCCTGTTCTTTCCATATGACGAAGCTTTATCCGGAATGCGCCCCTGAGAAAAGGGAAAGCCACGGCAAGGCGGGGCGCCCTGCCGTGGATTGTCGGCGGAGAGGGGATTATCGGTTGCGGAGCTGGGAAAGGGTGATGGCCCTGGTGTGGGGGATAACCTCCCAGGTGGTGGTCTTTTTCACCAGGCAGATGAGGTTGATGGGCATCCAGCTCATGATAAAGACCCAGTAGTAAACCATGGCCGGGAGCATGGGGCGCACCGGCTTGCGGTTGGCCAGCACCGCCAGGAGGGAGCCCAGGAAGGTGGTGGCGAAGGAGAGGTTGACGGCGAAGAAAATCTGATAGTAGAGGGCGGTGTGGGGGAAAAGGCCGTAGGAGATATCCAGGAGATTGAAGGCGACGCTGAAGCCCATGGCGGCGATGCCCAGAATCTGCACCACCGGCAGGATGAAGAACATCAGGATGTCCAGGCTGGTTTTGCTGCCCAGGACGGCCCGGGACAGCAGGGGGCGGGTGTAGTGCTCCATGCACTGGACCATGCCGGTGGACCACCGCTTGCGCTGCTTCCAGGACTGGGCGAAGGTGAGGGGCTGCTCGTCGAAGGTGACGGCCTCCGGCACCCACCAGATCTTGCGGTTTTTGGCGGCGCAGATGGAGGAGAATTCGATATCCTCGGTGATGGTGACCGTCTTCCAGCCCCGCTGGGCCCGGAGAATCTCCATGGACACCATGAAGCCGCTGCCGTTGATGATGGCGTTGAGCCCCAGGGCGGCGCGGGCCTGGCTGTAAAAGCGGTTGATCATCCAGTAATAGATGGAATAGCAGCCGGAGATGGCGGTGTCGGTGGGGTTCTTGCTGTCCCGGAAGCCCTGGGCCACCCGGGCCCCCGCCTGCCAGGCGTCGTTCATCCGCCCCAGGAACTGGGGATGCACCAGGTTGTCGGCGTCAAAGATGCAGACGGCGTCGTACTGCTTGTCCCAGTGGAACATCTGGTTCAGGGCGAAGTCCAGCACCTCACCCTTGGTGCGGGTGGGGACGGTGCAGTCCAGCACCAGGGCGCCGGCCTGCCGGGCGGCCCGGGCGGTGTTGTCGGTGCAGTTGTTGGGCACCACAATGACGTCGAAAAGCTCCCGGGGATAGTCCTGGGCCAGAAGGCTCTGGACCAGGCCGCCGATGACCGCCTCCTCGTTCCGGGCGGCCACCAGCACGGCGAACCGGGCGGCGGGCGCCGCCTGGGGACAGGCCCGGTGCTTTTTCAGGGAGAAAAGGGCGATGATGAGGAAATAGGCGGTATATGCGGTCATGGCAAGGCTGCAGAACCATGCCAGGGCAGTCAGAATGTGGGTTATCATAACAGACCTCCGTGAGTTGTGGGCTGGGCCGTCGGCGGCCCTCCGATACTCATAATACGATATCCCGGTAAAAAACACTACAAAAGGAGGAAAATTTTTTGTCGGCTGCGTTTTTGCGTCCGTGAGAGAAGCGCCTTCATGACGGTAGGTGGTGCGCCGCTCTCTGAGCATATCACTTGGGATTCAAGAGGCATTTCCGCTCCGCCAGCTTTTCTCTTAAATAGATTACTCCGGTCGCACCGGAGGTCCGGGCATCACTTTCTCTGCCGAGAGAAAGTGACAAAGAGCGGCCGGGGAGCCCCCC